>CAZRMG010000337.1:0-3790 GCA_964601095.1 uncultured Melioribacteraceae bacterium
TTAATTTCATCCCGCTATCATGAACAAACACATTTTAGCGTGACTATCCCGTTAAAGTTTTGCCTTACCTACACGGAAGCTCGGTTTGGCTATCGTAACTGATCGGCGTTCTTTCAAAACCCGTTACGCGAGGAATTGAAGAACGGCTGCTATTTTTTATTAAGCAGCTAAAGCGTAATTAGATTCGCCATTTACATTTGTTACCGTCGTTTAGCGTGTCTACGGTGAACACGGTGTGCAGTTCAAAGAACAAATAACCCCGTCGAAGCCAATGTCACCCCCAAAATTAGTGTAGAACGTAGAGTGATGAGCTGAGAATTTTATGGGTTAAAAGGAATAACTACTTTTGCCAGATTATATCATTAATATTTTGTGAATAATTTTCAAAACGTGCCAGAACAAATAACAAATCCGAAAGACGGTTCAAATATACGATTATTTGCTGTTCAATTTCTTCAATATTAGCAAGTGCAACAACTTCTCTTTCTGCCCTTCTGCAGATAGAGCGAGCAATATGTAAAAACGCAGCACCTTTAGAACCGCCCGGTAAAATAAAATTTTTTAATTCCGGCAATTTATCATCGTATAAATCAATCAAACTTTCGAGCCGTAAAACAAATTCTTTATCAACACGCGGAACAACAAATCCTTTGTTTCCTTTTTCTTTAGGAGTCGCAAGGTCGCCGCCAAGTGTAAATAAATCGTTTTGTATACTTTCTAAAACGGTCTTAAGTTCCTTATTGTTTATTTCAGAGATTGACGATCCGATAAAAGAATTTAATTCATCAACAGTACCGTATGAACTTATTCTGAGATTATTTTTCGGAACACGCTGCCCGCCGAATAATGAAGTTTCTCCCTTATCCCCTGTTTTGGTATAAATTTTCATTTCTTAAATGGTAATTCACAAATTGTTATAGGCATTCTTTGTCCGTTTTCAAAAACATATATTGTTTTGTTTTCCTGCAAAGTTTTTTTAGTTATGAATCCAAGTGCAATTTTTTTCCCAATTAATTCGGAAAATGCATGGCTTGTAATTTCTCCAACTTCATTCTCTTCTTCATCAATTAAAACAGAATTTCCATTAAGATTAATGTTATCATTAATAATTATGCCTATCATTTTTTTCTGGACTTTATCATAAGTATCAAGCCGTGCAATAACTTCCTGACCTATGTAGCAGCCCTTTTTAAAACATACTTCGTGAATAAGATTTACCTCGTGGGGATTATATTTATCATTCAATTCGTTAGGCAATGCCGCGTTTCCACTTTCAATACGGGCAACGCCGTAGGTTTCATCACTTATCATACCTACGTCAAAAACACTTTTATTATTTAACATGTACTCGATAAACTCATCGCTTCGTTCTTTTTCAATTAATATTTGGAATGATATTTTACCGTTAATTAAAGAGTTTCTAAAAAGATAAAATGAAAATCCATCGGCATTTGTACTTATAACATTTTCAGAGCCAAGTTTTTTTATATCATCGCCGACAAGTAAGGTTAAATATGATTCGGATTGCGGCCCAATCAATTCAATAAGTTTATAATCATTAGTAACATCGGCTGTTTTGATGTCTTCCATAATTATGTATTTATTAATCCAATTAAACAGTTTTTTGTTACCGTCTAAATTTCCGATAAGCAGGTAAAAATTTTCCAGGTTAATAAGTGTTGTCCTGTCGATGAATCTTCCTTTTGCATTAAGGAACAACGTGTTTTTCTTTTCGAACGGTTTCAAATCCTTAACCGCATTAGTTGAAACACGATGCATAAACTCCAGCGTATCCTTTCCTTCAAGCTGAATAACAGCCGCGTTGGAATTGATACGTATTGCCGAACCATTTTTTAATATGTTGTATTCTTCTTTTAACAATGACATATTTTTTTCAGAATTATTGTAATGCATTTGTCCTTTAGTATAAATGAATGGAAATTCTTAAATACTATTTACTAAACTGAATATGATCAATTAATACTTTCTAAACCAACGAGGATTTCTATTTGTAATATACAACTGTTTTTGCTCGCTCCAATAAAATGGTATTGAATCCATAATTCTTATTCTTAAAGAGTCCTCGGCAAATCGATATTCAAAGTAATCAGGTATTTTATCATTGTTAACATTAGCCATATTTCTTTTGTGCACAATTCCCACATAAGTTTCCAGAAGATGCGGCGGTTTGCGCCAGCCGTCTATTAAAAAGAAATTATAATTTCTATGCCCGGATATTATTCCGTCTTCATAATTAAGTTCAACATATTTTATGTTTTTGGGTCGCCAGGTTTTAATTGTCATTTTATTAAAACCGCCGTGAATGGGTATTTCCGATTCCCAAACTCTTTCGAAAGAACCATCTTTACATTCAAATAACGTAAGCCAGAAGAATGCAGTTCCCAAAGCTGTACTATCGAGATTAATAAAACTTGATTCATAACCAGTTATATTTTTGGTTTCTATGTTGCGTTCACCGTGTTTCGATCTAGCAATAATGGAAAGGATATAGTTTGCACCATCATTGAAATACAATACAGCAGGACGAGGAACATCATATATGTGCGTACGGTCTGCATAAATTAAATACGAACCGGGTTCATAGCTATCAAGGACATACTCTTTCAAAGCAATAGTATCGCAAGGGAATCGATTTTCCGTTTGTTCTTTTTCAATATCTATGTTGTATTCTCTAATTTCTTCGTCTTTAGATGTTGAATGCGCCGCATCACCATCGCCCTTTTGATCGGAAGAACAGCTAATTATTAAAAGAAATACTAGCGGAAACACTATAAAAAGTTTATAGAGTTTCATACTCAAACCTCATAATTAATTTTAGATTTTTGAGAATTCATCGAAAAAGTACGCGGAGCTTAACAAGCCCTTTTTAAAATTTTCCAAACGGAAATGTTCGTTTGGCGAATGTATATCGTCCGAATCCAAACCGAGTCCCATTAAAATAGCCGGTGCTTTTAATAATTTCATCAAATCAACAACAACAGGGATGGAGCCGCCTTCTCGCGTAAAAACAGCTTTTTACCGAAAGCTCTTGCAACAGCATTTGCACCTGCGACAATAGCTTTGCTTTCAAGGGGAACCACTACCGGATATCCGTAATGAAGCATTCTCACTTCAACGTTTACACTTTTTGGAGCTATTTTTTTTATGTGCTTTGTAAATTCTATTGCAATTTTTTTAGGATCTTGATTCGGCACAAGTCTCATACTAATTTTTGCTAAAGCTTTAGAGGGTAAAACAGTCTTAGCTCCTTTTTCAGTAAAACCGCCGATTATACCGTTGCAATCCAAGGTCGGGCGAGCCCACAATCTTTCAAGCGTAGTAAAACCTTTTTCGCCCTGCAATTCTTTTACATGGAGTTCTTTTGCATATTTTTTATCCGATAATTTTAAATGCTTAAAATTTTTTCTTTCTTTCTTTGTCAGCTTTAAAACATCTTTATAAAAATTTGGAATTGTTGCTTTAAAATCTTTGTCCTGAAGTTTGGCAATAATTTTTGCGAGTTCATTAATTGGGTTAGCAACGGCACCGCCGAAACTGCCCGAATGAAGATCACGGTTCGCGGCAACAACTTCAACTTCCATATACAACAACCCCCGTAATCCATAAGTAATTGTCGGCACACCTGCATCATACATGCTTGTATCCGAAATTAATATTGCATCACATTTTAACAAATCTTTATTCTCACTAATAAATTTTGGCAGATTATCGCTACCTATTTCCTCTTCGCCTTCGAGAATAAATTTGATATTAACTGGAAGCGAACCGA
>CAZRMG010000338.1:0-3779 GCA_964601095.1 uncultured Melioribacteraceae bacterium
CCAATAAAGCGGACGTAAAAAACACAAAGATAATATGGAGTGTTTTTCTTCGAAATAAAAACCTGTTAATTTCAAAAAGTGATTTTAACATGTGTTCCAATTTTAACAATAGAATATAATTCATCAATACTTTGGTTGCTAACGGCAATTGAGCCGTCCGTCCAATTAAAAGTAAACGGCAGATTCTTGAAAATCATATCATACTCACCAATTCCTTGTATCGCGATATTGGCACCTAATCTTGTATCATCGGGTGGGCATTCACCTCGATTAAATGCTTGTAAAATAGCATCGAACTCATTTTGATCAATGTAACCGCGCTTTAATGCTTCACCCGCATCTTTATCATTCGGGTAATTTATTTTTAACAATTTATGATATTTTGAAATTGTATCGATAGCGCAAATAATATATTCGCCTATCGGGGTAACTAAATCATTTTTGGAAATTTTAACTGCGCTGTTATTTTTTCCGAAAACTGCCTTGTAAGTTTTGATTAATGTTTTGTTTGAATATAATTCAATTCTATAATTTTTTCTATTAACTACAATCTTCACATTTTCAATTTTGTTCAAACCTTTTTGCTGCATTGCTTCGGCAAGCGTTACCTCGCGCAAATTTAGTATAATACCGTAACAAATTAAACCCGAGAAAAATACCGCAATGCTTCCGCTTATGTATAAAATATTTTTAAGCATGGAAAGGTTTTTTAATTAAATGAAATATAAAAAAAGACGAGTCAAGCCCAAAATAGGTTTAGCTTAACTCGTCCTTTAGACGATAAAACATGCACGAATGTTACTTATTCACAGCTTCAACAACCGCAATAGCAGTCATATTAATAATATCCCGCACGGTATCACCTCTTTGAATAACATGAACAGGTTTGTTCATGCCCATTAATATTGGTCCAATTACCGTAGCATCCGTTAATCTTTGGAACAATTTATAAGAAATATTGCCTGCTTCGAGATTCGGAAATATTAAAGTATTGGCGCTTCCTTTAAGCATGGAGAATGGGAATTCCTTTTCAAGCCGTTCGGGAACAACGGCTGTATCCGCCTGCATTTCGCCTTCGATAATTAAATCGGGTCTCTTCTTCTTTACAATCTCAACTGCTTTAGCAACTTTAATAGTTTGAGGATATTGTGCGCTTCCAAAATTACTGAATGAAAGCATTGCTATCTTCGGAACTATATCGAATTTCTTAACAGTATCCGCCGCAACAATTGCTATTTCCGCAAGCTCCTCGGCATTTGGATCGACATTAACGGTTGTATCTGCAAAGAAAAATATTTTGCGTTTAATAATTACAATGTACATCCCGCTAACAAGATTAAATCCTTCCTTAACTCCAATGCACTGCATTGAACCAAAATAATTTGGCTGCTTCAATAATGATTTGGCCTCGATAGGAGTAATTCCCTTTCTTTGTCGCAGTTTATAAAACTCCTCGGCATAAAGATTTGCTTTTTGAGAAACTTCGGGATCAACGATTTCAAAACGTTTTAATTCATAACCTAAATCTTCTATTCGAGTTTTGATAATTTTTTCATTTCCAAGAAGAATAGGAGAAGCAATATTTTCATCGACAGCAGAATTAGCGGCGCGTATAATTTTTTCTTCTTCGCCTTCGGGGAAAACAACTTTCTGCGGATTTTTTTGAGCTTTGTGAACCATCACCCTGGCAATCTCGGTTGAGAAGCCAAGGCGTTCCTGCAATTCTTCTTTATATGTTTTCCAATCTTCAATCGGAACACGAGCAACGCCTGTATCCATGGCGGCTTTTGCAACAGCAGGCGCAACGTACCAAAGTACGCGCGGATCGAACGGTTTTGGAATTATGTATTCTCGTCCGAATGAAAATTCTTTTCCGCCATAAGCATTGATTACAACTTCGGGTACTTTTTCACGGGCAAGTTCAGCAAGAGCACGTGTTGCAGCCATTTTCATTTCTTCATTAATTTTTCTTGCGCGTACATCCAAAGCTCCACGGAAAATAAATGGGAATCCCAAAACATTATTTACCTGGTTCGGATAATCGCTTCTGCCGGTAGCCATTATAATATCTTTACGCGCTTCAACACCGTCTTCGTAAGTAATCTCAGGGTCAGGATTGGCCATAGCAAATACGATCGGATTCTTTGCCATCACTTTAACCATATCTTTCGAAACCACATTGCCTTTAGAGAGCCCAACAAAAACATCAGCGCCTTTCATTGCATCGGTTAAATCTTTGTAAACAACATCACCGGCAAATATTGCTTTGTATTTGTTAAGATCTGTTCTTTTATTGTGAATATGTCCTTTTGTGTCAAACATCGCAATATTTTTCACATTAACACCTGCAGCCACATACATTTTGCAGCATGCAATTGCAGAGGCGCCGGCTCCGCTAACAACAAGACGAACGTCTGATAATTTTTTACCGGCGACTTCAACAGCATTAATTAAAGCTGCACATGAAATTATAGCCGTTCCGTGCTGGTCATCGTGGAAGACGGGAATATTCATCGTTCGAATTAATTCTTCCTCGATCTCAAAGCATTCCGGCGCTTTAATATCTTCAAGATTGATTCCGCCGAAAGTTGGTTCGAGAAGTTGAGTTGCCCTAATAACTTCTTTAGGGTCGTGAGTTTTTAGTTCAAGATCGAACACATCAATGTCTGCAAATCTTTTGAATAAAACTCCTTTACCTTCCATTACCGGTTTGCCCGCGTGCGGACCAATATCTCCCAAACCAAGTACTGCGGTTCCGTTAGAAACGACGGCAACCAAGTTGCCTTTAGCAGTATATTTATAAACATCGTCGTCGTTCTTTTCAATTTCTCTACACGGTTCGGCAACGCCCGGCGTATATGCCAAGGACAATTCGCTTGCAGTGTAGCAAGGTTTTGTTGGTATAACTTCTATTTTACCTTTTCTTCCCTCGCTGTGGTATTTAAGTGCTTCCTCACGGTTAAATGCCATTGGATTATTCCTTTCTAATTAAAAAATTTTAAAGAACTATTACATTCTTGTCGCACCACAAAATAGAGATTACATTTCAAACAAAAAAACAAGAAGTACGGATCCGTAAAAGCAAAAAATTAATTATTAAGAGTTGACCACGTGGAATATCCTAATAATCTTATTAATAATAAACCTAATACCTTATTAATTAAAGATAAATAACATTTATATCTACAATTCCGTAAAAAACAAAAAAACCCCGAAAATTTCCGGGGTCTCAATACTAAATACTCATATCTAATACCTATTCTCACACTTCCATAATTTCTTTTTCTTTGTGTTTAATTATGTCATCAATTTTTATAATATGTTCGTCAGTAAGTTTTTGTGTTTCTTTTTCCGCTTCTTTCAATTGGTCTTCAGTCAACTCTTTACTCTTTTCCATTTTCTTTAAATGGTCATTGGCGTCGCGACGTACATTTCTTAAAGCAACTTTAGATTCCTCACCGAATTTTTTAACGAGCTTAACCATTTCTTTTCTTCTCTCTTCGGTTAAAGGCGGAATGGGAATTTTAAGATTTGTTCCATCGCTAATTGGGTTTAACCCGAGATCGGAAGCAAGAATAGCTTTATCGATTGGCACAACCATACTTTTATCCCATGGGGTAACAGCAATAGTATGTGCATCGAGAACCGTTACGTTGCCGACTTGAGTTAACGGCGTAAGCGTACCGTAATAATCTACTTTTATACCGTCGAGTAAAGCTGTCGTAGCTTTGCCGGTTCTAATTTTTGTTATTTCATTTCTAAAAGCTTCAACAGTTTTA
>CAZRMG010000339.1:0-3777 GCA_964601095.1 uncultured Melioribacteraceae bacterium
AAAATAAAATCCGCTGTTCCGCCGCCGAGAACGTACTCAGTCTGCTGCCAGAAATACGGCCACACTTTTAACTCGGGCAAATCTGGTCTTATCAAAGCAGTTCCGCTGCCGATGCCGCCTGGGATGTACGACCAATCGTCCCTGTTCACACCGTATGCAACAGTTAATGAATTAACACCAACACCGGAAACAAAGGACGCCGTGTTTTCACCGGGGTGACAACCAAGTACAAAATTCAAAGCGTTGAATACATATTCGTTCGAAAAAATTTCGGGGAAAGCTAAATGCAGAAACAATTGATTTGCACCCAAAGCCTGAATTCCCCACCCGGCTCCCCAAATGTTCGGTTTGTAAGGAACGCCGTATGGGTTCTCTTTCTGCTGCTCAACAATTTTTTCAAATTCGGCTTTAACCGCAACTTCTATTTTTTCTGAAAAACTTTTATCGTTGATTTTTTTAGTAAAGTGACCGATAAAACTTCCGGCATATAGTATTCCTTTGCTCAAGGTTTCTGCGTTTTCCAAAACCAGATTTTTGTATTCATCCTTTGAAGTTGATAAATATAACTCCGCCGCGGCGCCAATTTTAAAACGCGCGTCGGTTTTGATATTCACTTTGTAAAGATTTTCAGCGGTGTTTAAACATTTACCGGCTAATTCAGGATTAAACTCCTGCAATATTCTGTACACTGCGGCGAGAGTCTGCGTTGTTTGCAATTCCCTGCGCGGATTAATTTCAGTGAATACCCATCTGTCGTCTTTTGGCAATGGCAAATCCAAAACCGGGTCCTTTTTGTTTTCCTCGTAAATAAAATTATCTGTCATGGACTGAGCGTCGCCGAGATGAACGTACTGCCTAATAGTCGGCTCAATTATTCCGCGGTATAATCTGCCCATGGATTCATAACCGCCGATAATGGATAAAGCGCCGTGCTCAATTTGCTGTAAAATATCGGGCTTGCCGTCCGGCTGATGAATTTCAACAAGGCGATTCGTTTGGTCAATTGTGGTTTGATCGGTGTCGTCTTTAAATATTTCGTAAGCCAGCGATAATTTATAAATTGTTTCAGCTTGACTTTCGACCCTCAAATCGTAATCGCCGGCATCGTGCCAGCCGCCAATGTTTATGCCGGGCACATGCTCACCGGACTTGTATTTTGTTAATGTAGATGAACCCTGAATGTAACCGTCGAAATGATTATGATTAACAGGAGCCATCAAAGCGTCGTCCATGTGACATAAGCCGTGCCATACCTTGTAACGATCGTGAATTTTCATATGGCACATTTGAACGGGCAGAAAATATTCCAACGTAGGATGCCAAACATCCTTGGCGTAAATGTTTTTTCTAATTTCGAATTTGTTAGAAGCTACATCACCATAAATAATTTGATATAATCCTTCTTCTCGTATCTTGCTGAAATCGAAACGCAAATATTTGTATCGCAGAAGATTCCCCCAAACCTCGGGAGTTTTTATTTCCTTCATTAAGGTTTCCGTATTCCCATCGATCTTAATTAAATTTATCGGCTCGAATTTGTCCGTTAGTTTATCCAATTCTATCACTGCAAATTTTTTCTGATCGGGATGAAATCCAACCTGAGAAATTTGAACAACCGGCTTGTAGCGCCAATCGGTATTTATCTTTGGGGAAATAATCCACTCAATAGCGTTTTTGGAAGCGCCTTTCGGAATAAGAGATCTTAAAACATACCAGCCGTTATTGTGAAAAGCGCGCCCGTCGAATAAATATAATTTGTTTTTATCGCTGTAGAATTTCAATTCCTTAGTTGCGCTGCCGGGAGCTATTATAAATTCATTGCCTTCGGCTAAGGATGTCGCCTCGAAATTATTATCGCGAATAATTACCGGCGCGTTTGCCTGCCTCGGGAAATTACCCGAACGCCCGTCCATCATATAAAATTCGCAGAATAAATCGCCGGGGAATAATTCTATATTTAACCCTGCTTTGCCAATCCATTCGTCCGGCAATGGCTCATCCAAATCCACAATTACTTTTATACTTTGACCTATTGCTTCGGTGCGTATTTTATATTTGAATTTCAAATCGGGATAATCAATTGGATTAAAACCGATATCGTTTTTGGAAGAATCCGGATACCATAATTCCACCGAGATTGTATTGTTATTCTTGTCAACTATTCTCTTGCCGACCTTTGGTACCGGGGCCCATTGCCCTGGAGTGGGTTCAAGCCGAACATCACCATTCGCGACAATTCTGTTGCCGAACATTACTACGCTAATTCCACCCTGGTGTCCCTCAGGGTAGAAATCATCGAAGACCATAATGTTGGTGCCGGGCAATTCGTAATAACCGCTCTCGTTTATTTTTAATTTTTCTTTTGTTTCATTTATTTGTCCTGCGCTTAAAGAAGTAATTAAAAAGATGATTAAAACAATTTTTTTAGAAAATTCTTTATTCGTCATGAATACTCCCAACTTCTAATAAACTAAGAATTATCCAATTACAAATTTCATTTAACATCTCACTTTTCTCTTAAAAACATTCTCAATAAGTAATGATAACAATATTGCTGTCAACAAAACTGATGCATAAAATGTTTTACAAATTTTTTACAAATCACTACCATTATCAAGGAATTGAATAAATCAGATTTTGTGCCAATAAATAAATTCAATTTGTTCTGAAAATTGTTGGATAAACAACAAAATAAATGATGAGGGTTATGAAAGATTATAATCATGATAAAAATTATCATATTAATAAATTAGAACAGCTGCAAAACAACAAAAAATTATAAAACACATTTTTTGCAAGTAAAGAAAATTGAACTAGTTTTTCATTCTTACAAATACTCTTTCAGTCCCGCAATTCAAGCAATCTTTTCTGTGAACACTTATAGTATTACCGCAATTCGGACAAGCCCATTTTTCTTTTTCACTTTTTGTAAAACTTCTAATACCATTATCCCTTATCATATTCAGATTCTCAATCATGCTCATTCCGTATTTGGTTCTGTAGCGTTTGTCAAGTTCCTTTAATCTTTTACAAGGATATTTTTCGCACGAAAAACAAAATTTGCCACCGCTCTTTTTCAACAATTCACAATTTTTGATTGAGCAGCCGATGCAATATTTAGGTTTATTTTCACTTTCATAATTGCATCCCGGGCATTTATTCTTTTCGCGCTGAAAAGCATAACATAAGCCGCAGTTCATTCCGCACGGAGCTATCAATGATGTCATTCATGTTAATGTAAATACTTTCTTAAATTAAAATGTAAATTCAATCATTCTGTATTTCGCTATGAACCCGGCACTTTCCAAACACTTACGGGATGCAATATTTTCTATCGCGCAACCACATGTTGGATGCCAGCCGTTGTTAATACAGTAATCTGCCACAAAGTTAATTATGTATTTTCCGTAGCCGCGTCCTCTATATTTTTTGTCGACAAGCATACCGATATCAAATTCCGGGCGTCCTTCAATATTTCTATGAAATATTCCAAAGCCTGCGGTTTCGTTTTCATACTCAAATATTATCATACTTTTATTAGTAATTGTGGTTTTAATTTCATTATCATCTTCAAAAACTTCTTCGTTAATCTCTGATATATGTTTGAAATCATTCATATCGGCAAAACGTGTTTTTAATTCATCAACTGACAAATTATTCAATTGTCTCCTTTCTCTAAAAAGTGCTCCGATTACTTTCGTCGTTTTCTGGATACCGAGACAACACGACATCATTTCATGATCGAACGATTTGCAATATGCTTTTTGTATAGAGAAG
>CAZRMG010000340.1:0-3773 GCA_964601095.1 uncultured Melioribacteraceae bacterium
AGGAACAGGAGATAGTTGTTATATAGGCTTCAATACTTTTGTGAATGGCGGCGAACAAGGGTTTGATATTGGGAACGGTAATTACGGGATTGTGGAATATAATTATTTTGTCAATTGTAGATACCCTTTCAAAATCCATTCACAGTTAGGATTAGCAGATGGATATATAATACGCGGGAATTTAGCCTTAAATGCAACAGAAGGATTTGCGCTTGAAAATATGGCTAATTGCAGAGTTTATAATAACACTGTGCATGGTATCTATGCTGCTACAATGGGAAACAGAGACAGGCTTCCGGAAGAAGGATATTATGGTTCTTTCAGAAATAATCACGTCCGGAATAATATATTTATGGGAGTGTTCAGTGTTTGGGGGGGATGGCGTACTGTAACACTTACATCAAGTTATGGGACAAAAACAATAAAGTATGGAAGACCTGTTGATTCTTTGTGGCTAAATAACACTTTTTCTAATAACATATATTACGCTCATTCATCAGCTAATAGAAATACTGTGCGATATATTTTCACTAATACAACGCCTCCAACAGACCCGGCAGGAAACGAATCTTATAATAATGTTGTTTCGAATAATAACATAGGGCAATTTCACGCATATTGGACTTCGAAATTTGCAACAGCGCAGATTGACAACGCAGAAGCTACCGAAATAATTGTTCCGCCTCCAGATATATTTGTCAACCCGACTTACACGGATGTTAATAATACAGGTAATTGGGCTGTTGATAGAAGTAAGTTAGCTGCATACTGTTCATCGCATACATCATATACCGGAGAAAGTTACGATGATGACGGCTACAATACATCGTCTTATTTTCCAAATTATCTTAATTTAGAATTTGATGCACTAAGGAATTACTATATGCCTAAAAGAGGAGCAGCAACGACTTCTACTGTAACCAGAGGAGCTTTAGAGTCTGTACCTTAATTAAATGATAGGTTAAAGTTGAATATGAAACTTAAAAACTTTTTACATAATGATTTAGCAGCGGTTCTGATTATCGGAACGCTGCTTTATTTAATGTATTTAATAATAGCAATGTAATTACTCAAATAAACTATTGGAAACTAATTGTATGGAAAAAACTTGCGACTTTAAGGAAACTTGCGAAGAATTAACAAAAGAGCAAAAATTGTATAATAAAACCATCAATACATTGCTTGTAAAAGTTAATGAGATTTCAGAACAGATTAAGGAAATGAACGATATTACCATTGTAAACGGCGGCGGACGGCATATCAAATTTAATCGCGCGGAATTTTATCAGATGGTTTATGACCGTACCAAATTCACTTGGAACAATGCAAAAGGAGTTTTGAGGGATGTTGTTTTAATTACAACAGTAATTGCAGGATTATTCACATTATATCAGTTATTTAAGTAAATATATTGCGGAGTAAATAGGAGTGGTCCCTATGCAGGCTCATAACCTGATTCAGGCGGGTTCGATTCCCGTCTCCGCTACAAAAAAGTTTTAATCAGAGGAGATTATGATTTTCGAGGAACTTATAAAAGAAAACAGACCTGAATATATTGACAAGGTAAAACGGATCGCGAATAATTTAGAAGTTAATCCTAATCATCTTCAATTCGTGATGTGGTTCGAAACAGCGCACACCTTAAACCACAGAATACAGAATAAGAAAACCAAAGCAACCGGACTTATTCAATTTATGCCGAAAACTGCCTTTGAACTTGGTACTTCGACTGATGAATTAAAAGCAATGAGTAACCTTGAACAGCTTGATTATGTTGAAAAATACCTTAAACGATTCAAAGGCAAATTAAAGGATTATGTTGACTTATACTGTGCTGTGTTCTATCCGGCAGCCGTTGGGAAAGCCGATTGTTTCAGGATTACATCTGATAAAATCGCACAGCAAAATCCGATATTCGACTTAAACAAAGATTTAGATATTACAAAAGGCGAAATAAGACAAGCATTATTAAAACAAATCCCGAATAATTATCGGGAATATTTTCAATAGAAAAGGAGTAATATATGGAATGGATTTTAGCAAATTGGGAAAATGTTTTACTTATAATTTCTGGAGTAATTTCGGTTGCTTCAATTATTGTAAAATTGACACCAACACCAAACGATGATGCTATTTTAGCAAGGGTTATTTCATTCTTGAAAATCTTATCGTTAAATAAGAAATAAGATGAATAACTATGTTTTAATTGCCGTGATAGTAGTTTCTATGGGAATAGGAGCTTTGATTTATTACGCTTTCGATAAAGACAAAACTATCACGGTTAATAATCAAACAATAGTTCCTGCTAAAGTTATAGAAGTTGATTATAAAGAACTGCCGGATATTATTCTCGGCGATATTCAATCGGTTAATGATACTACCTTCATAATTCAAACTGCAACGATTACAGATACTATTATCCAGGCGACTAAATTCAAAATAGCAAGTTGTGATACTACAATTTCGAATGTTAGGATTAAAGCGGATTACTACTATTTACCGATTAACAAATTCGCTTTCGAGATTTCAAAAACTGATATTGTTTGCAAAAAGAACTGGATAACATACGGTTTGCAGTTAGGAGCAGGTTACGGAATATTTAACAAAAAGCCCGATGTTTTTATTGGCTTCGGGCTTCAACTTAACTTTTAAGTTAATTTTTGCCCTCATCTAAACCCCCATTTCCGGCTGCTTGCCTCCTATCAGGTAGCCGGATTTTTTATTGACGGATATTTGACGGATATTATTATCCAAAATAACACGTTTTTAAGCAGTATAACCCTTATAAATCAATGGTATAAATAGCCTGATTCTCATTCGTAATGAGCAGGTCGGGGGTTCGATTCCCCCAAATGGCTCGGCTTAAAACTGATTTCATAAATTTATTGACGGATATTTTGACGGATAATTTCCGCTAAACGGACACTTTTTTACTGATTCTTTCAACTACTTTATTAAGGTTTAATTCAACATACCATTCTTCGGTAGTGCGAATATCCCGATGTCTTAACATAATTTTAACATCATACGGGTCAACACCTTTTTCAATCAATTTTGTTGCGAATGTTTTACGGATTTGATGTATTGTGTAAATCTTATTGAATTTCAAACGCTTTTGCGCTCGTGTAAAGAAACGAAGATTAACAGGTGATTTATATCGGAACACACTGCCAAACCGTTTATAGGGCAAATTTGAAAGAAATATTTCAAGTTCAGGCAGCATTTTATATTTATCATCCCGATTAACTTTCTGATTATGCAAATTGATTATCCCGGTACTAAGATTAATATCTTCCCATTTCAAATTACAGGCTTCACCGGCACGGAAACCGGAAAGGCTTAAAAACTTAATTATGTTGTATTGTTCGGTATTAAGATTGCTTAATATTGTTTCCAACATATCCGCGGGAATCGCTTCAACGGGTTTTCTTTTAATCGGCAAGGGGGCAAACGGATTCTTTTCAGTGTATTCTTCCAGAATAAGCCAATTAAAAAAAGAGCGGATATAAGCAACATAGCCCGCTTTACTATTTTGGGATAATTTTTTCTTTTTGGAAATAACCGAATTGAGATAATTAACAAAAATATTATACTCTTTCCTGCCTATTTCACTAACCGGGATTTCTCCCAACGATTCGGAAAGATACTTGAATGATTGCTGCAAGGCTTTGATTGTTTTAAGCGGACGGTTATTAAAAGTATTGCGGTACAACGAGAAAGCATCTGAAAGTAATATACTGTTTGCTGCTGTGCTAAATTGTGAATTACTGTAC
>CAZRMG010000341.1:0-3754 GCA_964601095.1 uncultured Melioribacteraceae bacterium
GGATGATATTTTTCTTTTATCGAACTACTTCCTTCAAAAACTATCGGAAAAGTTCGGCAACAAAAAATTAATTTTATCTAACGAAGCTGTAAAAATATTAAACGAAAATTCATGGAACGGCAACGTTCGTGAATTGCAGAATACATTGGAGCGCGCCGTAATTTTAAGCCAAGACGGAATAATAAAACCCATGCACCTTGTTTTTGAAAAGAATCAAACAAAAAAGAATAACTGCATTGAGGATGAAAGTTCTATAAATTCTCTTGACGATGAAATTAAAAAAATAATTGAAAGAGCACTTAAAGTAACAAACGGAAAAATTTACGGAAAGGACGGTGCAGCTACTCTGCTTAAAATGAAACCGACAACCCTTCAGAGTAAAATGAAAAAGTTAAATGTAGAATTTTAACAATGGTGCACCTTTTTTATGTTTGTTCATAGTTAATCATAAACAATCATAATAAATCTGTGAATTAATGAAATGTATAATTATGCATAAAATTAATACAAATACCAGAATTCAACTGTTAAGCGTATCTAAATCAATTTAGATAATATGCCGTTTTTATTAATCCGCCAATAAAATTTTTCATAAATAATTAATTTTAATCGCAAAACTATCCTTTTTTATTAAATTGTAATGCAGAATATGATTTTTATTTATTATATCATCTTTTAAATAAAACAGCGGTATGAATAATTATAATTCTATAAATGACAAAACTATTTTATAAATAAATTCCAGATGAGAAAATGCAATTACCCGGCAAACCAATAACAAACCTTCAATCGGATGCAAAAGATTTTATCGACCTTTACCGTTCATTGGGCGAAAGAGCGGAAAACTTTTTGCCTAACCATATATTGGATAACCTTAAAAATTTTGTAAACCTTTGCTGCGAAGAACCAATTGACCCTGTACGGCAAATTATACAGATAGAAAAGAATGTTCTTGAACTAAAGGAATTGATACCCGGCTACACGGATGTATCCTTAATACTTTTCCCGCACGAAGATTCTAAAGCATTTTTGTACAGAACAAAAAAACAGCTGTTTGCCGATAAACTGAAATCGTTGATCGAAACGGAATTGGTCGATGAAAAAACAAAACAGCAAACATTGAATATTCTAAACACCCACGATTATTCGATCGGAACACCGCCTGTTGCACAAAGTCAAATTGAACTTATGTATAAACTTGTGCTTGGCGACGATGTGCGCGAACTTCGAAAATTCCGGGATGTAATCGGCGTTAACGGCGATGTTGAAGAAGCGCATTGGAATTATTTTATGGATGTGCTCGAGCAAATGATTATTCAAAGTACTCATTATACAACAAATACCGAAAAGAAAGATTTTCTTCAGCGTACTGAACTTACTGTTAACTTTAAAGGACTCAACGGTTTTATACGCACGGTTGTTGGGGGCGGGGCTAATACTGTGATTGATCTTCTTTCTGCCGAAGTCTTCAATTCCAAGGATGTTAAAGTTATTGATTTTACGGATGCAGATTCGCTTTACGAAGACATTAAAAACGATATGACGAGTATCTTTGTTGTTAAAGTTAAAAACATGCGCAAGAATATTTTTAATGATATTAAATGGTTCGCATATTTAACAAGAATAATTATTGTTGACGACTCACCAGAATCTAGAAGTACAAACACATCGCTTGTGTTCGGATTTCATAATAAGATTATTAACACACTCAATAAAGTTCACACAAAAAAACTTGGTGCACTTGCAAATACGCAGCTTAACCTTCGTTTAATTCTTGACAAGGTAAGCGACGAAAATCTTGAGATATTCAGGGCCTGTGCCGAAAAGAAAATTGCAGATTACGAAGAGGAATTGAATGAATTTAGAAAAGAACAATTAGGTGAACTTGATAATCTTAAAAAAGATGTTTCGTTATTTAAGTTCAACGACTATGCAAAGCAGATAATTAAAGACAAATACGCAATAAAGAAACTTCATGATTACATAGTTCTTATACAAAATTGTAAAGACCCGAAAAAATTGCAAAAGCAGAACAAAGAATTGATTCATGAATTTGAAACAAGAACAAAGGCATATTTCTATTCCAACATTGAGCAAGTAAATATTGCAACGATTGTTGAAGGCGGCGGAAGAAGTCAATTGCGCACTTACGGCGAATATTTGCTGCAAAGAAAATTAAAACCGATTGACCCCAAGATTACTGCAAAGTGCAAAACTATTATCGATATTATTCCCAATAATTATCAAAGAACATTAAATAATCATTTCCATAAAAATTTTGGTGTTAATTTATTTTTAGAAAGATATAAACAGTACATCACGAAAGTTGAAAACGAATCCAACAACAAAGGAAGATTTACAAATTTTTTAATTGATATCGGAATTAACGACGCTTATCAAAAAAAATCTCCCGAAGAACAAACTGTTATTAAGGAGTTCATAAGTAATCTTGCAAATCTAGACATCACGACAATTGCTGATGATGTTCAGATGATAATTCGTGATATACTTTTCCACGCAGTTATCAAACCGTACATTTTATTTAATACAGAAGCTTCGTGGGAATACAAAGACCTTTTCCCGGTTGATAGGTTTGACATAAATCCGTTCGATCTTGAAGTCGGGTTGACCGAAGAAAAGAGAATAGATTTCGAGAGACTTTTCCACCGTTTGAACAGGATGAAAAGTACATTCCAATTGTTTGACGACACCGGTAATTTATGGGATCGCTTCTGTGAAAATTTAACAATAATAATAAACGATCCTTCAAATCCTTCGGGCTATACCGATTTCAATAATCCTTCGTTGATAAAATTTTTGAAATTCCTTAACAACAATAAAATTACTTTATTGCTTGACGAAGCGTACAGCGACGCTATTAAAATCGACGATCCCGATGAACCGAAGTGGCGCACAATTTCGCGTTATGTTATGAATAATATTGGTTCACTTCCAAACATTAGTATTGTATCATCTCTTTCAACTACAAAAAATCTCGGGGCAACAGGCAACCGGCTTGGTTCTTTGATTGCATCGCCAGTACGTAAAGACGTTTTGGAGTTTGCGAAGAAGCAGAACAGTATTGAAAAGGGAAATACAAATTCTCTTTACATGCTTGTTAACACAATTGAAGCTGCTCAGCTTTCCAAAAAAATTAAAGATAGGATGGAATCGGAACTTGCAAAAGACGCGTCCCGGTATAAAATAAAAACCGCTATCGAAAAATATATAATTGATGAAATAGTAAGTTATGCGGAAAAGAAAACAGATGATAAAAAGGGCAACGCGATAAAAAGATTTTCTCCGTTTGAAGGAAGCCCGCTTCATATTTTCCTTCTCGAAGAGTTGGTCTCGCTCGATAAACTTGATGTGCTTGGACTTCCCGACGATTTCAAATATAAAGGCGAACCTTTTTATAAATATTACCAAGAACATTTGGTAAAGGAAATAAACAAATTCAGGGTGAACAAACTTTTCCGGCAGGAATGCAACAAACGTTTAACCCTGATTAAAAACACCGCTCGTGAAGTAATTAAAGCCGAAGAAGCTGATAATTACTGCGAGATACTGGAATCCGACGGTTCATATTTATTCAATTTATTGTTGAAAGAATTTTTTAATTACCAGGATCTTGAAAAATTTACAAAAAAACTTGCAGAGCAAAGAGGTATTTCCGTAATTCCTTACCAAACAGGATTTTTAAGATTTTCGTTAGGCGATTATGTTGAAGGTTCGGAACAAAGTTACGAGCTAT
>CAZRMG010000342.1:0-3742 GCA_964601095.1 uncultured Melioribacteraceae bacterium
GAATAGGTGGCAACTTTGCTCCGGAATGGGTGGCAGGCATGCGCCGGAATACGCAGTTCTTAATGTCAATAGGTTATATTTTGGTGTTCAAAAAAACGCATCCATGCATTTTTTTGCTTTCACTGATTAGCACGCCACCATCGCCTAACTGAGAGTTGACGCTCCGCTCCGTGCTCACTGCGTTCCGCGCGGTGCTCGGCCTTCGGCACATTGCGGCGATGAGGCTGCCGCAACGTCGTCAACTCTCGTACGTTGTACGAAACTGCGAAATCTTGTGACGCGCCGTCCTGGCGCGTTTCTGGAATTATTGGTTTTTGTCATTTCCAATTTCTTCATTTATCTGTTGACATTAGATTTATTTGATGGTACATTGTACTCATGAAAGTTCTTGTTGATGCCAATATTTTCTTAGCTGTAATTCTTAATGAACCGGAAAAATCCAAAATCATTAAGATTACAAAGAATGCCGAATTGATATCCCCCTCCGTTTTGCCTTACGAGATCGGCAATGCATTATCTTCGATGAATAAGCAAAAGAAACTTTCACAAGATGCAATTTGCCAGTGTTATCAAATCTATAAACAGATTCCGGTCAGATTAATTGAGATCGATATCGCCAATGCTCTCACAATCGCCCTTAGCTACAATATTTATGCCTATGATGCTTATTATCTTGAGTTAGCTAAACGACTTAAACTTGTTATATTATCTCTTGATCAAAAACTCATTGAAATCGCTCACCAAATGAATCTGACGTGTATTGAGGCTAAATGAAAATATATAATTATTCTGAAGCCAGACAGAATTTCGCCACTATTTTAAACACTTCTCAAAAAGAAGAAGTTATAATCGCACGCAAAGACGGATCCAAGTTTAAGATAGTTCCTATTTTAGACGAAGAACCAAAATCACCTTTTGACGTGAAAGGAATCAATTCAACTATTAAGACCAAGGAAATCATTGATATTGTGAGAAATCTTAGAGAAAGATAATAAGAATTAATGACATCACCGAATTTTGATAATAAAAGTGATTTGAAGTCTTAATACTCGTACAATTAAAGGAATTATTGATCCACACTCGCTTTTCGCACTTCCATGTGCTCAAAGCGGATTAATTACTCCTTTTTTTGCAGCTTCGTACAACAGAGAGTGTCTGCTCCGCCCTTCGGCGGCTATGCCGCCTCGGTGCTCGGCCTCGCGCTTTCCTCGTTCGCGGTTCGGGTTTTGGTTGGTTCCAAGCTCACCGCTCACTTCGGAGCGCTTCGGCAAATTTGCGGCATACGGCCGCCGCAAACTTCAGACACTCTCTAACGTTATGTGCCATAGCCAGCCCAACTTAACGGGGCGCCCGGCGTCCGTGCCGGGCGAAGAATAAATATGAAGAGGATTTTATGAGTATAGAAAGTATTAGAACCTATATAAAAGAACAAGCAGAGCTATTCGGTGCAAAAATAGATGTTGAATTTAATAAACCATATATTGAAAGAAATAACACCGGAAGTGAAGCCTTAAAAGATAATGGTGCATTTTTTGGTTTTATTCATCCAGATGAAGAAGTAGCAGGTCCTTTTCATGATTTCTCTCTTACCATTTTTCCTAATGATCAAAACAAACCGTGGTTAATTTGTTTAGGTATAGGATCAAGTGGTTTTAAAAATGATTATGAACTCGCAACATTTCCAGGTCTAAGAAGATTATTTTCAAAGATAATAGACAATAATGGTTTTTGTAAAAGTGATTTTTCAGATATAGAAACGAGTTTACCCAAAACAATAACTTCTGACCCGAGACTTTCACACATTAAGAATACTATTAAAACATATGCAAAAGTATTACCTGTTTGTCAAATCGTTGAAAACCCAGAATCAGATGATGGCAAAAAAATAATTGCAGCTTTTACCGCTGGATATGCCAAGTTGCGAGACTGGCCTACTAATAATAACCATCGAAATGCTATTAATGAAGCACTCAAACCATTTCAAAAAGAAAATGATCTTGATATTGAAACAGAAGTCAATAATCTCTTAAAAGAAAGAAAATATATAATCCTTCAAGGAGCTCCAGGAACAGGAAAGACGAGATTGGCTAAAATAATCGCTCAGAAAAGAAAAGCAGATACATTCTTTACCCAGTTCCATGCTGAAACAACATATTCAGACTTTATTTATGGTATACGTCCAAATATTAAAAGTGATAACCTGATATATTCAGAGTCACTAGGTATATTTTCTCAAGCTTTAAAACATTCTATTTCTACAAAAAAAGAGACAATTCTGATAATAGACGAAATTAATCGAGCAAACCTTTCAAATGTATTAGGTCCAATCTTTTACTTATTTGAGCATAAACAGGATATGTCCAATGTTTCGATTGAAATAACTCCTGATACAGCAATTAATCAATTACCGGATAATTTTTTTGTTATTGCCACCATGAACACTGCAGACAGAAGTCTTGCTGTTGTTGATTTTGCTCTAAGAAGAAGATTTGCTTGGTATACACTTGAGCCAAAGATTATTAAATTAAAAGAATTTTACAAAGATGACTTTATCGCGATACAGGAAATATTCCATTGGTATGCAAATTCAAATGAATTAACACTTCAGCCAGGTCAAGGTTATTTTCTAGCTTCAACTGAAGAAGAAATGGCAAATCGAATTAAATATGAATTATTTCCATTAATAAAAGAATATCTGCAAGAAGGTCTTCTTAGAAATGCAAGAGAAGAGTTCAATAATTATTTCATGAATAGAATCAATAGGACTTTGTTTGAATGAAAAAAGTCGAAGATGTTTTTATTGAAGTACCATGTCTAACAGATAAATCAAATTTATTGAGTGGTATATCCTTACAAAAGAAATGGTTTAAATCTGCAGATAAACGATATATTGGTCAATATTTACATAAATTCATACAATATAATTCTGAACTTTTTAATTTTCTAGGTATTACTCCATTTTTAACAGGATCAGATCAAAATACTTCTTTATGTTTTAGAACCTCAGAATTTATTGGTTCGATTCCCCTTCGAGCCCCTGATACTGGCAAACAAATAGGCGATTTTGTAATAACTCCGAGATATTATGGAAGCAGTCGTTATGAAGAATATATTGAAATATTAAATTTACTTGGTAATGAAATAAACCCACAATCTATAAATAGCCTACCATTAGCATCTGGTAGAAACTTTATACCTCCTATGTATTTAGAAGCTGTGCATTTTATAAATTCACTTGAAACATTAGTTAAACAATCGTGGCGGAAATTTAATAGAAAAGAGATTATATCAAAGGAACCAACAGGTCAAATCAATTGGACTAAATATATTAACAAAGAATACAAGGTTGAAAACAAACTAAAATATCCAGCTGGTAAGAATAACTTAACGGAAATTCATAACGAATATTCACAAATTAGATATGTCTACGACATTTGCAAAAGAGAGTTGTTGTCTTCAAATACTCCTCTACGAATAAAACTTCAGATGAGAAAGAAAATTGATTTTCTCGAAGAAAGATTATATCAACATAAACCTTCGCAAACCGTATCAATACCAATCAGATTTTCAGACAGTCCTTCAATTAAAAATTGTAAAATTATAGCTAATAAGATTCTCAATTTTGATTTAATTGATTCTACAGCATGGAAAGTGGATTTCTCTGATGTTTTTGAGAAATTTATACAGTCAGGCTGTCGATTTTTCAACTATAAAATACTTGCAATAATTAGACAAATTTGTA
>CAZRMG010000343.1:0-3738 GCA_964601095.1 uncultured Melioribacteraceae bacterium
CAGCGTAACTTTTGATTCCATTCTCATTCAATACATGATCCATCAAAGCCGTAGTTGTTGTTTTACCGTTCGTACCCGTAATTGCTATAATTTTTCCTTTACAAAACCATGATGCAAATTCAACCTCACTTACAATCTTTATTCCTTTTTCTCTCGCTGAAATTAAAATTTGTGAGTTTGTGGGAACGCCGGGGCTTGTAACAATTAAATCGCAATCAAAAACTTTTGACGAATGTTTTTCACATTCATAGAAAATCCCTTCAGATTCTAAAACTGCAATCGATTTTTCAAGTTTAACTTTCGGACTGCTGTCGCTCACGAATGGAATTGCGCCGAGCTTTTTCGCAAGTTTAGCAGCGCCGATTCCGCTTCGTACAGCACCGATTATCGATATTTTCTTTCCTTCGATATTCATTATCTTATCTTGAAAGATGCCAAACTAATAATTGATAAAATTATCGTGATGATGTAAAACCGAATCACGATTTTAGGTTCTGCCCAATTTAATTGTTCAAAGTGATGATGAATGGGCGCCATCTTAAAAACTCTTTTCCCTTCTCCAAATCTTTTCTTTGTGTATTTGAAATAAAGGCGCTGAATTATAACCGAAACCGTTTCGGCAAAATAAATTCCGCCAAGAATTGGAATGAGTAAATCTTTTTTAATCAATATCATCATAACGCCGAATGCGCCGCCGAGAGCGAGCGACCCAGTATCGCCCATAAATACCTGAGCCGGATAAAAATTGAACCACAAAAAACCAAGCCCCGCACCAATAAGAGCAGCAATAAAAACAGTAAGTTCGCCGCTGCCGGGCAAATAAATTATATTCAAGTAATCTGCATAAATAACATTTCCGGTTACATAGGAAAGTATTGCAAGTGCGAGCATAACTATTATAATTGTTCCGATCGCAAGGCCGTCAAGTCCGTCTGTTAAATTCACAGCGTTGGATGTCGCGGTAATTATGAAAACAACCCAGGGAATGTAGAGCATTGAAAAATCCCAATTGAGATTTTTGAAAAACGGAAGAGTAGTTTGAGTATTGTACTGTGCAAATTCAGGTAAAAAATAAACTGCACATGCAACAACAAGCCCAACAAAAATTTGCCCGAGTAATTTGTAGCGTGCAATTAATCCTTGCGGAAGTTTCTTAACAACTTTCAAATAATCATCAAGGAAACCGACACCGCCGAGAACAACTGTAGCAAACAGAACTAGAATAATATAAACACTTTTAAAATCGCTCCACAAAAGAACCGGCAACACAACCGAAATTAAAATAATCAAACCGCCCATTGTTGGTGTACCGGCTTTCTTTTTGTGGGTCTGCGGTCCTTCCTCGCGGATCGGCTGGTCGACCTGTTTCTTTCGGAGAACAGCAATTAACTTAGGACCGAAAAAGAAAGAAATTAACAGGGCTGTAATTGCCGCGAGTGCGGAACGGAAAGACAAGAACCGGAATAAATCAAAGCCCGGTGGATTAAAATTTTGGTTAATGTAATCAAATAAGTAGTAGAACATTATTCAAATCTCTTCTCCAAGACGTTTACAAATTCTTCCATCATCATTCCGCGTGATCCTTTTACAAGGATAACCGAGTTGTCAATTTCTTCGTATTGTAAATAAAGCGACAACGCCAAACGAAAATGAAAGTGTATTGATCTTACTTTTTTACGTCGTAATTCTTTATGCAGATTCTGTGTTAATTTTCCAATTGTTAAAACAAACAAATTTTTATCCGGTTTGAATAAATTTGATAATTCCTTATGTAGTTTCGGGCTTTGTTTACCGAGTTCGAAAATATCACCGAGTACAACAATTTTATTTTTGAAAGTTTTTATTTTGTTAACTAGATCGTAAGCAGCTTCAACCGATGCGGGACTTGCATTATAAGTATCATCTATAACTACAGCTTTTTTATAATTTTGAACTTCTAATCGACCATGTACAGATTTTATTTTTTTTGCACCATTGATAATTTCTTTATTCGATAATCCCATTTCAAAAGCAATTGCACATGCCGTTAAAAAATTTTTTGCATTCGATTGTCCATAAACCGGGAGTTCAGCTTTAACTTTTTTGTTTTTATATGATACTTCAATTTTTGTTCTGCCGTCGTTAGTGTATCCTAATATTTTTCCTTTTACGTCAACTTTACCTTTGAAACCGAATGTAATTTTATTTTTAAAATTATTTGCATTTTGTTTGATAATTGGGTCGTCCATATTCAGCAAAACTTTACCGCCGCGATTTTCGGTTTCTTTTAATAACGCTGATTTCTCTTTGAAAACTCCGGTTCTGTTTTTTAGAAACTCAAGATGTGAATCGCCGATATTTGTGATTACAGCAAAATCCGGCTGGGATATTTTTGCTGAGTAACTAATTTCTCCAAAATGATTTGTACCTTGTTCCAAAATAAGGGCTTCGCAATTTTCATCTGCAGAAAAAATTGTTAACGGTACGCCGATGTGGTTGTTATTGTTGGCATCGGTTTTAACTACACTAAATTTTTCTGCAAGTAAAGTTGCCAACATTTCCTTAGTAGTGGTTTTGCCGTTACTACCTGTAATTGAAATTACTTTTGCAGAAAGTTTTTTTCGCCAGATGTTCGCAAGTTGACCGAATGCAACCGTTGTATCTTTTACAGTAACAATAGGAATTTTAATGGATGAAAAATTTTTTAATTTCTTTTCATTTATAACGACGGCACGTACGCCCTTTTTAATTGCCTCTTTAACAAAATTATGGCCGTCGAATTTTTCACCTTTAATTGCAAAGAAAAGTGATCCTTTTTTAATTTTACGCGAATCTATTACAATTGAAGAGACGGGTTTGTAATCGTCGGGGTTATAAATAACCGCGCCGGGAATGTTAAAAAGATCTACGAATACCATTGATTTCCTGATAGTTCTCGTGGCCCTTGCCCGCAACGAGAATGACGGCATTTTCTTCGCTTTCAAAAATTGACGAACGAATTGCTTCTTCCCTGTTCTCAATAACTTTATAGTTTTTCTTTTTGATGCCGATTACTACTTCATCCAGAATTTTTAACGGGTTTTCCGTTCTTGGATTATCCGATGTTATATAAACTTTATCGCTCATTTCAGAAGCGATGTTTCCCATCACCGGTCTTTTTGTTCTGTCCCTATCACCGCCGCAACCGAACACAGTGTAGATCGGTCTATCATTTTTCACTATGTGCCGGACTGCCGTTAATGCCTGCTTCAATGAATCCGCCGTGTGCGAATAATCTATTATTACTTTTTTATTTTTCATTGAGACTACTTCAAATCTGCCGGGAACTTGAGGAGTGGTTTTGATCCCTTCAGCAGCAACTTGTGGTTTAATCCCGCTTAGAACTGCCGCTGCAAAAGCCGATGCCGCATTATACGCGTTGAAATGTCCAACCAGTTTTGTTTCGAGTTTATGTACTTTTTCTTTATAAACAACTTCGAATTTTGTTCCATCCAAATCATATTCAACATTCTGTAATCTGAAATCAGCATTCTTATCAATTCCGTAAGAATATTTTTCGGCTTTAGAATCTTTAGAAATCTCTTTAGCGCTTTTATCGTCGGAGTTAATAATTATTTTCCCGTCCGAAGGAATTTTATCAAACAAGATTTTTTTTGAAGCAAGATAATGTTCGAAAATTTTATGATAATCCATATGGTCGGAGGTTATATTAGTAAATATCGCCGCGTTAAAATCGAGGTAATCTACTCTATGAAGATC
>CAZRMG010000344.1:0-2127 GCA_964601095.1 uncultured Melioribacteraceae bacterium
CCGTGGACAGATTTTATAAGAATTGAATTCTCTCCTTTAACCATGTCAACTTCAATATGATTGTCTTCCATGGCGGCTTGATAATCGGTTCTACTTTCATAAATAAGTTTCCCGTTAACCCAAAGTTTGTTGCTTACATTGTGACCAAAGGAAAGGATTACCTTACCATTTGTTGGGCGCTGAATCTTTGCAAAGGCATAAGCTACCTTTGTACTATATTCAACATTCTCCAGTACGTCAAAAAAATTAATGTAATTGTAAGGTGAGTGATAATTCTTCCATTCAAATGTTGAGCCGTCGGAAAACTTATGTTTCATTCCCGGTTCCGGTTTTACTCTAAGTTCTCCGTCGTGGTCTTTAAGAAAATCGGTTTCAAATCCTTTGCCGTCTTGATTCGGAAATCCGCCAACTACGAGCCAATCCCGTATAAAATTTCCCGTTGCTGTTGCCCACGGCAATCGTGTTTCATCCTTAAGCGATGTCTGTGCATTAATAATATTTCCGGCAATAAATAAAAGAACAATAATTAAAAGCTTTTTAGAATTCACATAATTGTACATAATAACATCTCCGTCAAATTATAAATTCTTTTTTTGTTTGATTTAAATGATAAGCTTGCGGTTAGTTTTTACCGACTAGTTTCCCTTCCCCCATTTCATTTAACACAAACATATCTTTTTTTTTCTGAAACTGCTGTCATTCATTTGTAAAACTATGTAGGAATTTGTAACAACCCAGAATGTTCTGCACTTAGCATCTATTGTCTGCAAAAACACATACAATAATTACATATATTTTTTTTTAGTTATCTCCTTTACTCAATAGTCTTGAATCTACTGGGAAGAAAATTGTTTTGTTATTTGAATTTGAGGAGTACTATTATAAATTTCTTGTAATTTTGAAAGATTTTCGTCATCAAGTGATTTCATTAATTCACTAATTTTATTTAGGATTTCTATCTGTTCATCATTTAGCTGGTCGTTGTTTTCAAAAACATAATCCAATATTGGGGCATAATGATTGACCGGGTATTCGGTGCCCAGTATTGATGCCAGATCCGGACATACTTTTCCGACTATCGAAACAAATCCGGAATATCTACCGGGGAATCCGTATTGGTCGGGGTCTATTTCCTTATTTTGTAATTTGAGCCATAACTCGTTACTAAAATCAAACTGTTCTCTGCTGAAATCAATCATAACCATACTGGGATCTACGAGCATCCAGCGGTTCTCATTTTCGTTCCAAACTTCACAAAGTGTATGGCTTAAATGAAATCCGGGTCTTAAATATGTTACATGTCCGGTACGAACCCTTGCCGGAATGCCGCGATATTTAAGTATTGATGCAAGCAAGATGGCATTTTCTCGGCAACCAAGAATCAGCCGATCTTCAGGTTTCCGGTCTTTTATTAAACCAGACGAATTATATGTGATTAGCCCTTCAAGAATAGAATGAACTGTTGGATATTCTAAATATTCATTCCATCTTTCTTTGGGAATTATATCGCGATACCTCTGCAATTCAGCATAAGGATGGATAAACTGTGATTTGATTAAACTGCAAAGTTCTGGTAATGATTCGGGTAAATTTTTATATAAATATGCATATTCTCCCGGATCGGTATAAGAACTATATTGTCTATAGAAGTCCAATACCGAAATGTTGTCTTTAAATGTGTTTTTCAGAATTTGTTCATTAGATTTTTGCGAGCTACCTTGAGCGTAACAAAATTCCATTAACAAGGTAATCATTAGAGTAAATATTGCTGTTTTCATGTTCTATCCTATTAAGTAGTTAAAAATGTTAACCAAATTGGTAAAAAAATTATTTTGGTGGATTTATATATTTTTTAAGATTGTTAACATATTCTTCAAATGCTTTTATCCCTTTACTTGTCATTGATACAGAAGTATTTGGATAATTATTCTTGAAAGTTTTTTCAACTTTAATATAACCGGCTTCCTGCAATTTCTTTATTTGAATACTAATATTTCCCGCCGCGGCGCCTGTAGATTCTTTTATAAAAGTAAATTCGGCTTCCTCTACAGTCATTAATATGGAAACAATTGACAAACGAAGCTGCGAGTGTAAAATTGGATCTAAATCGTTAAACATTTTCTTTCC
>CAZRMG010000344.1:2137-3737 GCA_964601095.1 uncultured Melioribacteraceae bacterium
TCAAACCGACTAACGCTCCTAACATCATGCTAAAGCCATGATAATCCCTAACAATAAAGAAAGAACCGAGTCCGATTAAATTCATTAAAATACCTCCAATAAATAACGGTTTGAATTTAATTGATGATCCCGTAACAATCATAGATAAAGCAAGTAGAATTATAAATACTGGTGCCATAGCATCACCAAGCTGCTTGCTAAAGAGAACACCTAATACCATAAGATTAAAGCCCATTGCCCATCCCATTGTACTAATAACCCTTGTAAGAAGAGTATTTGGCAAATTTTTCTTATTAACATTTTTCCTTATATAAATAAATGTGTAGATAGCCCCAAGTGGGAATAAAGCCGTGGTCCATATTATGTCAAACTTTTTGTACCACCCAATAACTGAAAAAATATATTGGCTTGCAAATACAACAAAGGTTATAACTCCCCACAAAATAATGATGTGACCGTTTTCTTCAAATCTTCGTTTAGTCTCTTCTATTGTTTTTGAAATTAACAGAAGACTTTCTTCGGGTGTTAAATTTGTCTTATCCATTTTCCGCCTATTAGTAAATTTGAATACACACGAATATAAACTAATTAATATTATTAACCAAATATTTATTGATCTGTTTTAAAAAAATATTGAGCTTAATTTATTCATTGCTGTTTCAATTTGAATATAACATTGTTGATTTTCTATACTCATTTCACAATCGCTTATAAAAAAACCCCGATCGAGGCATTTGCAAGCCGTGTAATCGAGGTTTTTGTTGTATTCTCTTTTATAGAAAAAGAATTATTGAATTCTCTTTTTAGTTACACTAACTTATCTTTTTAAGGTGTTAAAAAGTTCCAACGCGATTTATCACTCTTGGGATCGAACTTGGCTAAAGTTGGTGTACTGTTACCCACTGCTGTTAGAACCAACTGTTCATTGGAGTTTGGAACAACCTTCGGCATTATACGATATGTACCGTCAATCAATTGATCGATACGCCACAATTGTTCCGGGCTGCCTGTAAATGTAGGAACTGTTGTAACTTCGGCATCAGCAGTAGCAGCCAAAGCTCGTTCGGTATTGGCTATAGTAATTTTGTAATAAGGTGCACCATGAGAACCGCCTGCATTTGGGGCGGGTGAAATCATCCATTTTTGATGCGGGCGAAACATAAAGTCACCAATACGAACATCAATTTTTCCCGTAGGCCAATTCATTGATACTTCATCAAGTTCCTGGAATGGAAGCGGTTTAACAGGTTCATTATTATCGCGTCTAAAACCACGCACGCCGCCGGTCATTCTAACAAAATCTACAGCAAGTTCAAGTCCATATCCCCTGCGTTCGGATTGGATTTCATAAATTCCTTCTTTAATGTTTTCACCTGCAACCGGCCATCCATTTCTCCAAAGAAGCGGATGAATAGCAAGCACACTTCTGCCGCTGCGATCAAGGTCTGCCTCGTAGTGTAAAGAAAATTTTTGGACACCGTCACCAACTTCCCATAGACCAAAATGTCCCGCTCCTACCATACGGCCACGTGCGCCTATCAAAAATTTTCCTCCGCCTTTGAGCATATCAATACCCATGTTATCAAGATAAGGACCTGTT
>CAZRMG010000345.1:0-3701 GCA_964601095.1 uncultured Melioribacteraceae bacterium
ACCCGCAAGAGCCGCAAGACGGGCGACAATACATAGCCGGCGTGGACGTGGCTTCGAGCGTTGACTTCACCGTCACAACCGTTCTGGACGTTGAAAGTCGGGAGATGGTTTATCAGGATAGATTCAATCGCGTGGATTATCCGGTGCTCATAGACCGACTGGAATCTGTTTACCATCGCTATCACCTGACCTCAATGGTTGTGGAAGCGAACAGCATAGGCAGGCCGGTGATTGACGAGTTGGTAAGCAGAGGGCTTGCGATTATCCCGTTCACGACAACAAGCGCGACTAAGCAAGCAATCATCCAGAGTTTGCAAGCGGCATTCGAGAACGCGAATATCAGTATTTTGAACGATCCTGTTCTGGTCGGGGAGTTGCTTTCATTCGAGAGCAAGCGCAATGCAAGCGGGAGCTTCAGTTACAGCGCGCCGGCAGGAATGCACGATGACACGGTTATGGCGTTGGCGTTCGCTTGGAACGCAATTTCAACCGACAGATGGTTTTTCAGTTCTTATGATTGATGGAGGGGCGGGTGCCTAAAAATTTACACTTCTTTACAGATGGAACGAGCTTGAAGAATATTGACTTGCCTCAATATCCTGACTCCGCTTGGAACTGGATTTCCGGTGCGCCTGAGGACACGAAAGACGAGGAGTTATATTCTCGCGTGGCCGCTGTCTACCGGGTTGCGAACTTATCGGCTGAAGCGATTGCCAACGTTCCGTTTGCGGTTTACAAAGGCAATCAAGAGTACGACACAAGCGACGACTGGCAGAACAAAGTAGGGTTCCTATCGAATCCGCGTGAGCTATTGCGATTATGGCGATTATCCTTATTTATGACGAACTCGGCTTACGGATTCATGGAAGGCAACCGCGCTCTGAAGAACTTGCGCTACGTTGTACCCTCGACTATCACGCCTAAGATTGACAAGTGGGAAGGGCTTACTGGCTTCAAGCGACGGGTTGGAACTGAGACAATCGAGTACAGCTTGAAAGACAACCGCATCTTCTGGATGTGGCGCTTAGATCACACAACTGAACTCTTACCGTCAAAAAACAGCGAATTTAAGGCGCTCATGGCAGCGGCGGGTGTGCTTTACTACGCCGATTACTACGTGCAGAACTTTTTCCAGCGTGGCGGGATTCGTCCGGCTTTGTTGCAAGTGTCCGGCGTTCCAACACGGGAAGAGCGCGAGAAAATTGAGAATGTTTGGGACAAGATCATTCACGGCTGGTCAAAGTATCTGGGCAAAGTAATATCAGCCAACGAAATGGACGTAAAGGTCATCGGTGACGGCATTGACAACGTTGCCAACGGGCAACTCCATTCCGAGAAACTTGCGGACGTGGCGATGGCGGCCGGCATGCCTCTCTCTATTATCCTGGCTAACTCTGCCAACTATGCCACCGCGCAAACCGAGTACCTGGTTTGGTTCAGGGATTCCGTTGTTCCGTGGGCAAACTTCATGGAAGACGTGCTGAACGAACAACTATTCAAGCCGTTGGGCTTGCACTTCGAGTTCCGTCCTGAAATGAGCGACAAGGGGCAAGAGGAAGAGCGACAGCGAGCCGGTGCTTACCGTGCTTATGTGGCAAGTGGAATGAAACCAAGCATTGCTGCGCAAGTGGTAGGAATTGACCTGCCTCCGGACGTTGAGTACGAAGAACTTGATGACGTGTTTGTGCAACCTGAACCGCAACCGGTCAATGAAACCGAGATCCCGATTGAAGACGAAGAAATGGCAAAGCCGGATGACGAGAAAGCCGTAACTCTGCTGACTATCGACCAGTTGCGCGAACTTGAGCATTGGCAGGACTTAGCGTTCCGCAAGCTGAAGCAGGGCAAGTCGCTTGCGTTCCCCTGGGTTAGCAAAACCTTACCCGAAGAAGTGGCGAGCGTGATTCGTGACCGCTTACCGGCGTGCAAGTCACAAGCCGAAATCGAGCGGGCGTTCCAACTGGATTCAAGAGACGATGACACGCTGAAGCTGTTGGCTGACGCGTTGAATCGGGCTGTAGAAAGTATTGAGGTTGAGGCGTGAAAGAGCTTATTCTTGAAGCCTTGCGCGAGAGCGTGAAACGCTATCCAGACCTGTTCGAACACATCGACGGGAAGGCTGCTTGGGTTATAATTAGAGATGACCTGCAATTGTGGCAGGCTAAGGCGATCACACAGGCGCGCAACGGGGAGCCGGCGCTGTGCGAGTTTGATAGCGCTTACATACCCGAATCCATTGCTGACATGGTGAAATCCATGCTTGCTTATGCGTGCTGTGAAGATTGCATCAAGCAGGGATTCAGCGACGTGGAGGTGTTCATGAAAGCGCCCGACTCAAAAGATAAGCACAAGAAGATTCCACCTTATACTGGCGATAAGCCATTCGTACCAAGTGAATTCAAAGAACTTACAGAAGCAGAGATAAACCTTGCAATCAAAGTATGGGATAACGCCATGCCAGAGTACAAGGGCTTGTTGGATGCTGAAGTCAAGCCGGAGAATGATGCCAGAGAATAAACCGCTGTGGTATTGGGACGATAACGTCAAGAGATACCGCAATCCGGTAACGGGTCGCTTCGTTGGTATTGACGACATGAATTCTATGCGCGTTGAGTTCATGGACTCACAGAAACAGCGCATGGAAGGCGTGACTACGGTTTACAGCGCCGGCACGATTGACATCTTCGCTTACGAAAAGCAAGTCAAAGAAATCCTTAGGCAAACTTACGTTGATCTTTATGCTATGGGTGCAGGCGGGCGTAACAATCTGACTCAAAAAGATTGGGGCAGTATCGGCGGTATGCTGAAAGAGCAGTACGGTTATCTGAACCCATTTATGGAACAGATAGCACGTGGCGAATTATCGCCGGCTCAAATTACAGCGCGCTTGAAGATGTACATCAACTCTGCAAGTGAGTCATTCTGGAGAGCGTTTGCGCGAGACATTCCGATTGACTTGCCGGCTTATCCAGGTGACGGCTCTACCGCTTGTCTTACGAATTGCCAATGCACTTGGGACATTCAGCAAGTGGACGGTGGTTACGATTGCTACTGGAGATTAGGTGTGGCTGAACATTGTCCTGATTGCGTGGAAAATGCGTCACGGTGGAATCCGTACCGAATCCGTGTGACTGGGGAGCCTTCCAATGCCAGTTGATATTGTTATTGACGGGCTTGAGGAATTGCGCGGCAAGCTGGAGCGATTCCCGCAAGAAGCGAAAGACGGCGCGGGTGATATGGTCAGCGATTATGTGCTGAATATCATGCGCGAATATGCACCTTACAAGTATATTCCGTTCAAGTCGGCTTACGGTGGATTCTTCAGCGATAAGCAGCGCAAGTATGTTATGGCATCAATTCGTGAAGGGACTATCAGACCGGGATTACCGAGCAGATCACAAGATTTACGCAAAGGCTGGGTGAAAATGGGTGAGGGCGCGGATTCGCTTATAGTGAACCCTGTCGCTTACGCCGGTTATGTGGTGGGTGACACAGACCAATCACGGATGCACAAGAAAATCGGCTGGTGGACAGTCGGACAGCGCTTGAAAGACAGGGCTGGAAGAATTGAAGAGCTTGCGAAAGCAGGCGTTGACAAGGCTATTGAAAAGCTGGGGTTATAAGAAAAAAAGTTACAGACAACTGAATACGTAGGCTGTCATGGGCGTTGGGTAACGCGGTGAGAGACCTGGTGGTCAGAG
>CAZRMG010000346.1:0-3693 GCA_964601095.1 uncultured Melioribacteraceae bacterium
TTTGATTTGGTAAATCTTTATCAAAGAATTGAAAGTACAGTATTCGATCCGGGTACAAGTACAATTACAAAGAAATTTACAAAATTTGGTACTGATAGCGGTATTAAAAGATCAATTGTAATTGAAAAAGACGCTGTTAGAAACGGTCAACCGATTGTAAATGGTACCGAATATTATTTCGGTGTTACAGCTTATGTTTATAATCCTGATCCTGAAGCTGTTCCTAACGTAATTGAAACTCCTTTGACTGTATTTACAATAATTCCTCAAGGATCAAATCCAGGCGTTAGCATTGGATTATCCGGCGAAGAATTGGATGTCAATCACACTGGATTGAGTGATGGTGTTGTTGAAGCCATTGTAGTGGATCCAGGCAAAACAACAGGACATAATTATAAAGTTAACTTTAAATTAGATGAAAATACCGGCGAATACTTGTGGGATTTGATTGATGTTACCGCGGGCAACAAAGTTGTTCTGGGTGATCAAGTTCAAACAGATGCATATACTACTAAGATTGTTGATGGTTTGCAGTTAAGAGTATATGGACCTCCGGTTGGTATTAACAGCTATTCATTTAAACCTACAGCTAATGATAGGTGGTTTACAGGTGTTAACTGGGGCGGCTCAGCTTTCTTTGGTGGTTTGGATATTGGTCCTAATTTCTTTGGTAGCAGCGTTTCAGCAGATCAATATGTTACTGTTGAAATGAGATTTAAATCTACACCAACAGGACAAAAAGCATACAATTTTGTACGAGGCGCTTCGCCAAGTTATGCGTTTGTAGATTATATGCCTCAACATTTTGAAGTTTGGGATGTTACATCACAACCAAACCGTCAATTAGCCGTTGGATATGTTGAGCAATTTGGATCAGAAGCAAATAACTCACTATGGCAGCCGACTGCAAGTAATGCTGACCGTGAATATTTATTTATATTTAACACTCCTTATACACCGGACCCAGATCCGTTCTATACAAGTCCGGATAGGAATTTCTATGCAAATTCAGAAGAATTTCCAACACTTTATGCAATGTGGCCATTACTACGCGGTACAATGCCGTTTAATCCACAAGATGGACAGATATTCACAATTACTCCTAACTTTGCAAATAGTGGCGGTGATACATTCACATTTACATCACCGGCTGTTTCTTTCAACGCTGATCAAGCGGTAACTGATATTGAAAAGATCAACGCTTTCCCGAATCCGTATTACGGAGTTAATCCAAGAGAAGTTAATAAATATCAAAAGTACATTACATTCAGCCATCTTCCGCAAAAAGCTACAATCCGTATATTCAACTTAGCGGGACAGTTGGTTAATTCTATTGATAAAGATGATGTTAGTCCTTTTGCAAAATGGAATCTATCTAACGATGCCAATATTCCTGTAGCAAGCGGTTTATATATTGTGCATGTAGATATGCCTGAGATAGGCGCAACTAAGATTCTAAAAGTTGCGATCATTCAAGAACAACAAATCCTTGATAGATTCTAAAAATTAAAAGGAGACTAAAAAAATGAAGAAGATAAAATTAATTAGTTTATTACTCGTATTGGCGGTTGTTGCCTCTAGCGTAGTTTACGCAGGGGGTGGTAATCGTAACGGTACTGCCGGTGCAACAGAGTTGCTAATACCGGTAGGCGCACGGGGCATCGCGATGTCCGGCGCAACATTAACCGGTGCTAAAGGTGTGGAAGCCATTTATTGGAATCCAGCTAACTTAGCCCGCACAGATTACAGCACTACAGTTATGTTTTCACAAATGTCGTATATAGCCGATATCGGTGTAAGTTATGCCGCGATCGGTACAAACATCGAAGGTTTAGGTGCTCTTGGTTTCAGTATCAAAGCTTTGTCTATGGATGAAATTGCTATTACAACCGTAGATAAACCCGACGGTACCGGACAATTCTTCACACCTCAATTTGTAACTCTTGGTTTAACATATTCAAGATTACTCAGCGATAGAATTTCCGTTGGTGTTACAATGAATTATGTTACCGAAAAATTGGATTTGGTTAGTGCAAGCGGTATAGCGTTCAACATCGGCGTTGCTTATAAGAATCTCGGCAACATCGACGGTTTGAGCTTTGCTCTTGCTATTAAAAACCTTGGTCCTCAAATGAGTTACGATGGTTCTGCATTGTATGTAAAAGCAGAATCACCTGATCTTGAAAGAACTTCTCAATTGTACAAAATAGATGTTGCAGCTTTCGAGTTGCCTTCTACTTTGGAACTTGGCGTAGGTTATGAATTCAACATCAACGAAAGCAACAGTTTGAGTATGAATACTGTTTTCCAAAACAGTAACTTCTATGCCGATGAATACAAAATCGGTGCTGAATACTCATACGACAATACTTTCTTTGGAAGAATCGGTTATTCGATGCTCGACGGAATCGAAACAGCAGACCAAGTTTACGGTTTGACGTTCGGTGCCGGCATCAATTACAACCTCGGCAGTTCAACAGTTAAGATCGATTACGCATTCAGAGAAGCAAAATTCTTCGATAGCAACCACATTTTTGCGATCTCTTTCGGATTTTAATACTGTATTTTAGTACTATTTTTAAAGAAGCCCTCTATATTTTAGAGGGCTTCTTATTTTATTTTAGTACTGTTCAATTTTTGCAAACAATCTTTTTGGGAATTTAAATGATGAGATTTTTTCTATTTATATTTTTTATTACAAGTACGATATTTAGCCAACCGATTCAAAAATTAGATTACTTTTCACGTCAAAGTTTTACGCACGAAGATTTTGAATTAAATAAAATTAAAACCCTAAAAATAGAAAACAGGAAGAGATATTCAGCTTATTACACAAAAGATCAAAAACTGCCCGAAAAGAAAACTCTTGTTGAAGAAGTAAAATTTAAAAACGGCTTGCCCGTAGAAAAAATATATTATGACTCTTACGGCAGAATTAGAAACCGGATTGAATATAAATATGACAAAAAGAATAATCTAATTACCGAAGAAGCATATAATGAATACGACAATATTATATCTCGAAGAGAGATAACATATAACAGCCAAAACGACACAAGCGAAGTAGTAAAAATTTTTAACAGGCGAAGCAAAAATGAAAAAAAACAATTTTTATACGACGATCAGAATAGGTTAATTACAATTAAACATTTTGATCAGAACGATAAAATATTCTTGAATCAAAATTTTATTTATGAAAAAGGACAACTGAAATTTCTAAGGATAACGAATGCCGAAGATGTAATGGTAAACGAATCGGAATTTTTCTATAATAAAGCCGGTAATCTAACGGCAGAAAAACAAAATGGACGCGAAAAAAAGTATATTTACGATGAAAAAAACAGGTTGATTAAAGTTGAATTCGGGAACGAATTGCGTGTTTACAAATATAATGACCGAAATTATTTTGAAGATGATCGATTCTACTTAAATAGTAAAAGGCAATATAGACTTACTTTTACATATGCAAAAAATGGTTTGGTTGACGAAGTAATTAGATATGACTCCGAGGATGTAAAAGTATTTTATTCTAAATTTATATATAAGTGAATTTGACTATAACGGAGATTAAGAAATGCGTAAGAATTACTTTCTATTTATACTTGCAATAATTTTTTCAACCGGAACCGTAACAGCTCAAAACGAGCTTGGTTTTGAATTTGATTATGCAAGATTTCGGTATGATACTAATTC
>CAZRMG010000347.1:0-3685 GCA_964601095.1 uncultured Melioribacteraceae bacterium
AAAGATGCTGTTTACCCAAGATATCTTGACGGCGAATCTGTGAGAACTGATAGATATTTATATACTGAATGGTACGATGAAAAAGGAAATATTACTGCACGAATGTTATACGATCATCAAAAAGATCCCGATGAAAATATCAATATAGCTGAAATACAATCTAATGCCGAAATTGTTAATAAACTTTCTGGGTTGATTAAAAAAAATATTTCCAACAGAATTTTAGAAAAGAAATAATGTTTGTGATAAGATGATACAAAATGTTTCTGCATTTCATATAATGGCTAAGCCGAACGGGCCGCTATGCAACCTCGATTGCTCTTATTGCTTTTATTTGGAAAAGAAAAAACTGTACCCGGATAATAAAAATTGGGTTATGAGCAATACGGTTTTAGAAACATTTATTAAACAATATATAACAGCACAAGATGTAAATGAAGTATTTTTTACATGGCAGGGCGGGGAGCCGACCCTGCTCGGAATTGATTTTTTTAAGAAGGTAATTCAATTACAAAATAAATACGCGTGTGGCAAGACTATTAACAATTCGTTTCAAACAAACGGAATTTTAATTAATAATGAGTGGTGCTCGTTTCTTAAGCAGAATAATTTCTTGGTCGGGATTTCAATCGACGGTCCGGCTGATCTTCATAATAAATACAGATTTTTTAAAGGCGGGCAACCCTCGTTCGATAAAGTATATAATAGTATTAAGTTGTTTAAGAAATATGATATTGCGTTTAATACATTAACATGTGTTCAAAAAGATAATTCTTACAAACCGTTGGATGTCTATAATTTTCTAAAAGAAATTGATAGTAGATTTATACAGTTCATACCGGTTGTCGAAAGAATTACTGATGTTACAAGCGATCAAATATTGGTTTTGCCGGAGTACAATCAAAAAGCGGATGTTTCACCGTGGTCTGTTGAACCTTTGCAATATGGAAAATTTCTATCAGCCGTTTTTGATGAATGGGTTCAAAAGGATGTCGGCAAATATTACGTACAGATTTTTGATGTAGCTCTTGAGAATTGGTACGGAGTATTTCCTAACTTATGTGTTTTTAACGAAACATGCGGAACCGCAATGGCTTTAGAACACAACGGTGATTTATATTCATGCGATCATTATGTATTCCCTGAATATAAACTCGGAAATATTCTCGAAAGCTCTATGAGCAGTCTTGTAAACTCGGGCAGACAGATCAAATTTGGTATCGATAAAAAAATGAAACTTCCAATGTATTGCCTTAAATGTGATTATAAATTTGCTTGCAACGGCGAATGCCCCAAACACAGGTTTTGTAACACTCCCGACGGTGAATTCGGATTAAATTATTTATGTGAAGGATATAAATATTTTTTCGCACATATTGATCCGTTTATGAAATTTATGGTTAACGAGTTATTAAATAATAGACCTCCAGCAAACGTTATGAAATGGAAAAATTAATTAGAGATAAATAGAATCATTCCCGGAGATGTTACATCTAACTAACAATCATTTAGGAGGTTAAAATGTTAAAAAATGTCGGCAGTACAGATAGGTTAATCCGGATAGTTTTAGCGCTAATCATTTTTTTAGTTGGATTTATTTATCAAAGTTGGTGGGGGTTGTTGGGTATTGTTCCTTTACTAACTGCGTTGATTAATTGGTGCCCTGCTTATCTTCCATTCGGTATATCAACTTGTAAAACCAAAGAAAATACAAAAGCTTGAATTATGGGGCGGTATATACGCCCCTTTTCTTTATTTGTTATTATTAATCCTTATTCATATATGAATCAGAGAATAACTAATGCAATGTTTTTCCAGGTTAACGGTTTTGATAAAAAACAGGATGGAAAAAATAGAAAATAGAATGTTTGGTGTTTTGTATCTCTTTTTTATATTTAGACTAACTTTTAAGAGATTTTTTTTGACCGAAGCAAACTTTAGTATTGCAAGCGATTATGAACAGGTTCTTGAAGTAAACAAGTTAATCCGCACTTTTTTATTAAAAGAAAATTTGGAAATGCATATTTGCAATGCCGTAGAAATATGCTTAAACGAGGCATTAAATAATGTTATCAAACATGCATATAATAACAAGCCCAAAAACGGAATTGATATTAATATAAAAAAAAATGCTAAGTATCTGGAAATCGAAATAGTTGATAACGGCGATCCCAGAACTAAGTTTGATACACCATCTCTAGATTTTGATCCAAACGATATTGATAATCTTCCCGAAAGCGGCATGGGCCTTTATATAATCCACCAGCTTATGGATGAGGTTAATTACATCACGCTCAATGGTAAAAATTATTTCACTCTCAAAAAATATTTAGACTAGCTAAATTTGCTGTCGATTAAACAACTTATCCAACATTAATGAAAAATTTAAGAATAGCAGTTTTGTTTTTGGCAGTATTTTGTTTGAATATGTTTGCGCAAACCGATACTACAATAAGTCAAGCTTTTAAAGACGCCCAACCGAGGCGTAAAAATTATTTTAAAGCAAAATACCCTTCATACTCATTGCTCGCAGGATACTTATTAGTATCTGAAGCAAACCGCGGCGATCCATTCGCGCAGCACGAACTCGGTTTAAGGTATTTGATAGGACAAGGTTTCAACGCCGATACAGTTAAAGCTATTTACTGGATTCGTAAAGCGGTTGATCAAAATTTACCATCCGCACGCTACAATTACGGCATTCTGTTACATAACGGAATTGGTGTTCCTTGGAATCCGTTTGAGGCGTATAATAATTTTAAAAATGCAGCTAATGCAGGCTTGCCCGAAGCTCAGTTTGCGTTTGGTTTGTTGATGACGGATAACCTAACCGTAAACCGCGATTATGGAGGAGCGTATAAACTATTTCAGAACGCTGCTGAAGCGGGATATCAACCTGCAAAAGATGCAATTATACAAATGAGAAAAAGCGGCTTTATTCCGCCAAGTGATTCTTCGCAAAATAGTATTGTTAGAATGGATGACACCGCGCAATTAATTAATCCCCAGTGGGATCTTGATTTCTATAATTTTGAACAAAATGCCAAAGACGAAGATAGTACTTCGCAAATAAATGTTATTCTTTCTAAAAGCAGCAGTGAGTTAAAAAAGTTTTTCGGACTCGAAAACGAAGAACAATCCATAAAAATTCCTGATACAACCGGGCTTGGCATTTTGAATTTCGCGGCTGCTAACGGCAGTCCCGAAGCAATTTTATTGATTGGAAAAAGTTATGAAAGCGGAATTAACTTTAAAAAAAATTTAGTACTTGCCGCTTCAAATTATATACGTGCCTATCGTCTCGGCTCGAATAAAGCCGGTCAGGCGCTTCTTGTATTAATCCAAAATGAAAATTTTATTAATGAAATAAGAGAAAGTGCTGGCAAAAAAAATCCTGATGCAATGTTTGTCTTTGCTGGAATTACAGCACTTGGATTTGGTAATATTATTACAAATGAACAAGCGATTGATCTTTTAAAAGAAGCGGTTGTTAAAGAGCATATTCCTTCCATGATTGAAATTGGGTTGTGCTACAGTTCAGGGACAATTGTACAAAAGAATATTAACGAAGCATTAAGATATTGGAATCAAGCCGTTGAACTAGGAAGCAGGGAAGCAGAAATTAGAGTTGCTTTTACGCAATTGGCAGACTCAACAAATAATAACAAGCATGAACAAATAAATA
>CAZRMG010000348.1:0-3682 GCA_964601095.1 uncultured Melioribacteraceae bacterium
GCACGATAATGCGGTTTTCTTTCCGTCAATCTTCCCTATTCCAGTTCTCACAGCATCGTTTAACCCAGATTTTCTAATTGTAGCGGTAATTCTTTCATTATATTTTTTTGTGTCTTCAAATTCAAGCGGATCGCTTGAACGCATTTTTTTATCAAGTTCCTTAAATGTTCCTTTATCAAAAAGAATTTGAATGTATTGTTCACTTCCAATTCTAAAATGGTAATTACATTTAGGACAAGTCCAAAGATTTACTTCCAATTGTTTTGTGTGAATTATTTCACCGCAATCTTCACATTTGGACCACTGACCGTCAGGAATGTCGCTCTTCTTACTATCAGGAGATATATTTTCTTTTTTACGTGTAAACCATGCCATTATTTTTTTCTCTTTTCAATGTTTGCTGAAATTGTAATAGATTGATTACTTTTTGACGGATCGTTGCTGAACAGTGTTACTGTTCGCGTCAATTTACCTTCACGGTTCGCCGTATCAAGTTCTATTCTTAATGTTCCTCTTTCGCCTGGATTTAATTTTTTACTGCTCAACAATGCAGCAGTACATCCGCAGGTTGTTTTAACATCAATAATTTCCAGAACATCTTGCCCTGAATTCTTAAACCCGATTTTCGCGTCAACAACTTTCCCTTCTTCAACCTTTCCGAAATCAAAGTTATTTTTTTCAATTTCCAACTTTGGCGCTTTTGCACCTTTTGTATTAGAAAGTTTATCAACAATTACAGCTCTAAAAGATAATTTATACTGCGGTGTTTTAGGATCGTTTGAGAATACGTAAACAGATTTTTGCTGAGGTCCGAATCTTCCACGCGAATCGAATTCTGCTTTTACTTTTGTGCTCTCACCGGGTTTTAAAAGATTTTTTTCAGGTTCAACAGCAGTACATCCGCAGGAAGCCCTAACCTTTTTAATTTCCAAATCCGCATTCCCTGTATTTTTTATTTCGAAAGAATGAGTAACAACCTGACCTTCGAGTATTTCACCGAAATCATGGTGGGGTTTAAAAGAAGAAATTATCGGTACAACTTGTGTAAACAAATCCTGAGCAAAAATTACATTTGATAATAATAATACTATAAAGAAATACTTTTTCATCTATTTACCTTCACTTTCTTTATTCTTTAAAAACGGATTACCGAAATACTCCGGTTCGAGATAATCATAGTCAAAAGTTAATAAATCCCTGCCAAATAAATAAGCCCAAGTTGCAACCGAAGACGCATTGAGATGCACAGGGTTATTGCAGCTATTGCCAAATAAATTTTTTGTGTCTCCAATAAATTTATCCAATTCATTTTTATGAATTGATTTAACTTCATTGATTGTATTTAGTCTTTGCCCATCAATTGAATACTTTGAATAATAAACCTCTTCAATACTCGCTTTATTGGCAACAACAAATTCCAAACCATCGTATAAACTTTTGGAAATTTGTAGAGCAAGTGCATCGTATGTCGGTACTGGAATAATTGGAATTCCCGCGCCAAGTGCTAATCCTTTTGCGATCGAAAAACCAATGCGCAGACCGGTAAAAGATCCGGGGCCGCCGGATATTGCTATTGCTTTAATGTTATTGATTTCAAGATTGCAGTTTTTAATTACACTATCAATTATATCAATTATTTTTTTTGAATGAATATGCTTTTGTAGAAAATTCATTTCAACAAATGAATTTCCATCCAATAAAACCGCGGCGCTGCACATTTCACCGCTTGTTTCAATAGCCAATATCGGCAGCATATTATCCATTCTTTTTTATCGAAATATTTCGTGATGTATCTGATAAGTATTCAATTTTAATTTTGTAACATTTGTGCGGCAATATTTCAGGGTACATATCCGCCCACTCAATAAGTACTATTGCCTCATCGTTAAGATAATCATTGAAACCGATATCGAGCAATTCCTGCGCTTTACTTATTCTATAAAAATCAAAATGATAAATACTTTTTGAACCTGAATATTCGTTAACAATTGAGAAGCTCGGACTCGCTGCATTACTAATTTTAAATTCTTTACATAATTCTTTTATGAAAAAAGTTTTCCCGGTTCCCAATTCACCTTCAAACAAAACAACATCGCCTTCTTTTAAGTATTTAGAAAAATCGCGTGCAATAGCTGTGGTTTCGACTTCTGAATTTGCCATTGAAGCAAACGGAAATTCCATTATGCCTTACTCTCCATAGTAATAACCGGCAGAATCATTTCTTCCATTGAAATTCCACCATGCTGAAAACTATCCTTGTAATAACTCAAAAATTTATGATAGTCGGTTGGATATACAAAATAATAATCTTCTTTGGCGATGATGTAACTAATCGCAACGCCTCTTTTTGGCAATTTATAATCTTGAGGATTTTTTATGAATATTGCGTGGCGGTCATCGACCTTAAGATTACGCCCGAATTTAAAACGTAAATTTGTTGATGCTTCGCGGTCGCCGAGCACTTTAGAACCGCGCATTGCTCTAATGCTTCCATGATCTGTCGTTACAATAATTTTTGCTTTGGGAATAGTTGCAATCGCACGGAAAGCATTTAACAAATATGAATGCTGAAACCAGCTGTTTGTCAAAGAACGATACGCCGATTCATCCGGTGCGATCTCTTTTAATATTTGCGAATCGGATCTTCCATGCGCGATCATATCTAAAAAATTTACTACCACAGCCACAAAGTGAGATTTTTTATGCGATAAAACATTCTGCTCGAAATTTCTTCCGTAATCGGGATCAATTATTTTTATGTACTTTAAATCATTATTCAACGAGATCTTTTTTCTATTCAACAATTCCTGAAGCAGTTCCTTTTCATATTTATTCATGCTGTTTTCATCATCGTTGCCTGAAGACCACAAATCGGGATAATTCTTTTCAATTTCCGAAGGATATAATCCGGCAAACAAAGCATTTCTTGCATAAGGCGTGGCTGTTGGAAGTATTGAATAATAATAATCTTTTTGGATGTCGAAAAGATTTGCCAAATGCTTTTCCATAACAAGCCACTGATCCAATCGAAGGCAGTCGATTACAAAATAGAAAACCGGTCCTTGTGATTTTTCTACATGAGGCAGAACATATTTTTCCGTAATCTCAACTGTAAGTTTCGGAATGTCGTCACTATTTTTATTTATCCAATCTTGATATTTCCTTTCTATGAAACGCGAAAACTCCTGGTTGCATTCTTTTTTTTGATCAATTAAAGATTGGCGCAAATCAACTTCGGGATGAATGTCCAACTCCATATCCCAGTTCACAAGTTTCAAATAAATATCAATCCAGTCCGAGTGATCGGGACTTAGTAATAGCTGTTTCGATATTTCATTAAAATCATTTAAATAATCTTTAGCAACATATTCGACCGATATTTTTTTGCTTTCAAGAATTTTTTTGCACACCATTAATACTTGCGAAGGCATAACAGGTTTTATTAAATAATCTGTTATCTTACTTCCGATCGCGTCATGCATTAAAGATTCTTCTTCGCTTTTTGTAATCATAACAACCGGTATATTCGGGTTGATATCTTTAATTCTTGATAGAGTTTCAAGTCCGCCCAATCCGGCCATCATTTCATCGAGAAAAATTAAATCGTAGTGTTTGTTTTTAACTTCCGAAATTGCGTCTTCACCATTTGTTGTGGTTTCAACTTCATAACCTTTTTCGTTAA
>CAZRMG010000349.1:0-3676 GCA_964601095.1 uncultured Melioribacteraceae bacterium
TTAAGCCATTTATGTCCATCAACCGCCCACGAATCGGCTTGCTCTACTCCTTTTAATAAATGTTTATATTTAGGACTTGCCGCTGCCCACAGCCCAAAAGCTCCATCGATATGAACCCAAGTACCATATTTATGTGCGATTGGAATAAGTTCATCAAAAGGTTCAAACACTCCGGTATTTATGTCGCCGGCTTGTAATAAAACTATTGTTGGTTTACCCGCATGTTCTTTAAGTTCCTTTATCAAAGCTTTCGAATCTAAATGCCCATGTTTATTTATGGGAATGTCAACAACATTGTCGTTGCCAATACCCAGCAAACGGACAGTACGCTCAATTGAGCCATGTCTTTGGTTATTGCTCATAATTCGTATTGGAGGTGCGCCGTTCAATCCTTTACGCTCCACATCCCAGCCATATTTTGTTAACAAGGAATTTCTTGCAGACGCAAGACAAGTTACATGAGCCATTGAACAACCGGTTACCAAAGCAAAACTTGCATGTTGAGGTAAACCAAGAAGTTCTTTCAGCCATTGACCGCAAACTTCTTCAATAACCGCTATGGCAGGTCCGGAAGCAAACAAAGAAGCAGGTTGATCCCACGTTGAAGTAAGCCAATCTGCAGCGAGTGCAGCAGGCACTGTTCCACCGACTACCCAGCCAAAGAACCGCCCTCCCGATGTGCCCAACACTCCACCCTTCACATCATCAACTAATTCATCAATAACATTTGTCGCATCCACTCCTTCGTCGGCAAGAGGACGACCTAATCGTTTGCGTAAGTCAGCATGACTTGCTGTTGCCGAGACGGGATTTTTATCAAGACTCTCAATATAATTTAGGGCATGTGTTAGAGTCGATTCGAGTAATTTTCGATATGTCATTTCTATATTCTTCTTTTAAATTGTTTATTAAAATAAAGCCGTTCAATAAATTCAATAGTTTGCCGGCAATTGTTTATATCTTCTTAGATTCTGATAAAGGCATCACAAACGTTGTTTCCTTGAGAGTCGAAAACACAATACTTGTTGTTGACCTTGAGACTTGTGCATTGCAGCGAATACGTTCAATCAGTTTTTCTAAATCACCAGGACTGGTTGCGCGTACTTTTAGAATGTAGCAATCGTCCCCGGCTACAGTATGACATTCCAACACATCCGGTTCCTTTTTACAAATATTCAATACGCTGTTTTTTGACTCAAGATAATCTGATGAAGCTGAACCAACAGTGAGATGAATAAATGCAGTAATTGGTTTACCCAAAGATTCGGCATCTACAACAGCCGCATAACCTTTGATGACTCCGTTTTTCTCTAATTTTTTTACACGTTCGTGTACGGTAGATGTAGTCAGCCCCACTTTTTCAGCCAAGACAGCATTCGAAAGAAAAGCATTCGTTTGCAGCAATGAAACAATTTCACAGTCGATTTTGTCAATTATTCGATTATTCATTCATTTTTCCGAAAATTATACGATATAAATTTAATTACACAGCATATTATACGGGATTATAGTTATTTTATCAACTATTAATCCGAGAAATTTTAGTTCAATTTTTTATGCATTTTGAATAACATGATATGATATTGTGAGAAAATGTTAAACTAAAGTATTATTCATAAATATGAAATTGATTCTTTGTGTTGTCAATAAATATTGTTTTATGAATGTTCATTCAAAATTACGGCGGGTAAACTCATATACTTTAAGTGTGCCTGCCCCGTGCATTAGGTGCACATGCATTTTACCTAATCGAAACAAAAATTAAATTAGTCAACGTCAAAAAGTTGTTTTGCCTTTTTAGATTTTCTCATTTGTAACTTAATACACATCATTTTATTTTCTTTCCCAAATTATTCAAACAATGGTTAGCGATGGAAAAATTATCATTCGAAGAATTAAGAATTATCGGTTCATTAATCGAAAAAGAGTTTGCCACACCGGAATATTATCCAATGACAATCAACGCAATAACAAACGCGTGTAATCAAAAATCCAGCAGAAACCCGGTTGTTAATTTTGATGAACTTCTTGTTGAGTTAAATATCCAAAAACTTAGAGACAAACTTCTTGTTTCGAAAATAACAGGACAGGATCATAGGGTTCCAAAATACCAACAAATATTTGCTCGTAATTATAATTTAACTCAACCTCAAACCGCAGTCTTATGCGTTCTGTTTTTAAGAGGTGCGCAGACAATTGGAGAAATTAAAAGCCGGAGTTATAGGATATATGAATTTAAAGACCTCGCTGAAACCGAGCAAACACTCGATGAATTGATTAATCGTAATGAACATCCATTTGTTGAAAAACTCCCGAAAGATTCCGGTCGGGAAAATAGGTACATGCATTTATTCTGCGGTGCACCGGAAATAACAAAACCGGTTAAAGAACCGAGCGCGGATGAACGTATTGCGGCGCTTGAGGAAAAAGTAGCTTCTCTACAGGGAATGTATGACGATCTTATTGAAGAATTTAAAAATTTTAAAACGTCGTTTGAATAAATTTATTACAGGTTAAACAAAAAATCATATTGTAGAGACGGCATATATGCCGTCTCTGCAGAAAAATCTATTCTTATGGATTGATTGTTTGAATTGTGCCGTCTTCGTTATAAAACAACTCTGTAAATTTAACACTGCGTTTATTATCAATTCCACCAGACAATGTACAATCATGATAGAACAAATACCATTTTCCGCCGATTTCGACTATTGAATGATGTGTTGTCCAGCCGAGAACGGGATTTAAAATTCTTCCTTTAAATGTGAATGGCCCCTTCGGGTTATCGCCTACGGCATAAACAATGTAATGAGTACTTCCTGTTGAATATGAAAGATAATATTTGCCTTTATATTTGTGCATCCACGGACCTTCGAAATATCTTCTATCCTCGTCTTCTGCCTTTAAGGGATTTCCATTCTCATCAAGGATTTTAACTTCCAATGGAGTTTCTTTAAATGTAAGCATATCATCACTTAGTTCTGCAACTCTTGGTCCCAAAGCCGGTTGCGTGCCAGAAGGTCCATCCGGATTAGCAACAAAAGTACCCGTCTGCCATTTTTCAAGTTGCCCACCCCACAAACCTCCGAAATACATGTAAGCTTTTCCGTTGTCGTCAACTAAAACCGCGGGGTCAATACTAAAACTACCCGGTATATAATTTGGTTCGGCTTTGAATGGTCCGGCAGGGTTTTTACTTGTAGCAACACCAATTCTAAAAATATGATCTTTATCGCGAGCAGGAAAATATAGATAGTAAGTTCCGTTTTTATAAGCAGCATCGGGCGCCCACAATTGTTGTTTAGCCCAAGGTATATCTTTTAAATGAAGCGCTTCGCCGTTATCAACACATGAAGAATTAATATCGTCCATCGAAAGTATATGATAATCTTCCATAGCGTATTGGTCGCCGTTATCGTTTGATGGGATATCGAGATCAAGATCGTGAGAAGGGTAAATATAAATTTTACCTTCGAATAAATGTGCGGAAGGATCAGCGGTATAAATGTGTGTTACCAGCGGCTCTTTTTGTTTTGATTGTTTTGTCATTTTTTTATTTCTCCATAATTATAACATCAAAAAAACGTAATTACTATGATGTTAATATCTATAAAACTATCAAGAAATAAAAATTTTATGATTGTAAAAATTTACTTATTAAAACAATATTTTTTAT
>CAZRMG010000350.1:0-3675 GCA_964601095.1 uncultured Melioribacteraceae bacterium
TATACTCAAATTGACAACGGTAAACCCGTTAGACTTAGTATGTCCCCCCTTTACCAACTATTCCTTTCTTCTTCTCCTTTTTCTCTTTTTTCTTCTACCGCCTTCTCTTTTTCTTTTTATAGGATAACCTTCTTTATCATATTTGTAAGTATATATTGTTTCTTCCTTTGAGTAAGACGATAAAAATGTTTCCGTTGTACTTTTTGTAACATTGTGCTTCCCTGTTACAAGAAATTTACCAAATGTTTGTCCTACATTATATTCAGGATTACTATTTAGATCGTATTCATATCTTCTAACCTGATATAAAGAGTCAGGTTCTTTATATAAAATGTACCAACTATTTTTTATACAGTCCCCGTAAGAATTATACTCATATTCATTCTTTTCGCGGATAGTATTGTTGTTACTAAAAAATTCCCGACGAATTAATTGGTTATTATCGTTATAGTATAGAATAAAATATCCATACAATTGATAATTGCCAATATCTAACAAGCTAAATTCAACTTTATCAACAAGTCCATTGTTATTATAGAAGTATTTATATAAACGCGAATCTTTAATCGATCCATTGTTTTCAACTTTTTCAACTTCAATTCTTCCTTCATTGTCATAAGAATATGATATTGACAAAACAATTTCACCATTTTCAACAGATTCATATTTATCGAGCAGATTATTTCTATAATAAAACTTGTTGTAGGAATTAGAATCGGAAACTACTTTAGATAAGATTTTCTTTTTTTCTCTCAGCGAAGAATCAACAATTTCATCTTGCTTACACCCTACAAATAAAACAATAGTAAAAAATAATAGAGAGATTGATTTTGCGTTTGACATTTTGCACCTCTTTTTTGGTAAAAGAAAATGTAAAATCTTTTCGTTAAATCTCCCTAAATAACTATTAATTAAAATGTATAAGTGAACGAAAAAATATGCGAGTCGCCTAAACCGTATTTGACCGGCACATATGCATAATCAATATTCAGACTTTTCCATAATAGACCGAAACCGGCGGTAATGTTTTTAGAATCATACCCACTCATATAACCAAGACGAACGGAGAAGAAATTGTTATAAACCGTTTCGCCGCCAACGTGGAGATGTGTGTCGTCCGTATCCGTATATTTTTGAATTCCGGCAAGAGCGGTAAAACCTAAATTCACATGTTCCAATCCAAATGAATACGCGGCGCCTGCACGAAAATCTGTTGGAAGTTTTGTTTTCTCGTTTCGCAAATCATTCATACTTCCAATATTTCTCACAGAAGCACCAAAAGATAATCCTTCAATCAATCCCCTGTAACTCAAACCGAGATCAAACGCTAGACCTGTTGCATCATCCGAGTACATACTTTCATAAAGATATTTTATTGAAACGCCGCCGTTCAAATTTTCATAAATATTTAATGCGGTAGAAATACTTGCGGTAAAATATTTTGCATTGAAAGTAGCTTCGGGTTCACCTGGCTTTGTCCTTATTTCAATATTATCTACTGATGTTGTATTCACGCCAACAGCAAAAGGCAAGCCGAAAAGAGAAAAACTTCCGGCAAACATTTCCGAACTTAAATCTTGGAATAAAGAATTATGCGTAAAAGAAAACTGCGGTTTGATATTTTCTTTAAGCAATGCCGGATTATAATTAAGCGATGATAAATCATTAACAGCAACAACACCCAAATCGCTCATAGCAATATTGCGTGCGCCGAAACCAAGTTTAAGAAATGATAAACCTGAATTACCGGCAGTTTGCGCAAACAAACCGCCGGTTGATATAAGAATGATTAATAATAATTTTTTCATATTCTCAGAAATTAAAATTTATGCCAACAATATGTTGATCGCTTGATGAATAAGGTTCAATAACAAAAGCGTAATCAACTCCTAGTTTGTAAGAAGCTACATTGTAAAAATACGAGAATCCGAATGAAGGACGAACAGGAAAATCGGAATTGCTCAAATTAAATTTATCGAAACCGGCACGGAGAAAGAGGTCAGTATAAATATTGTATTCAGCACCGCCGCGTATAAAATTTGTGCCGGCATTGCTGCTTTCAATTTCCAAGGCAGCAATAATTTTCTGTTCTTTAAAATTATATGAAGCGCCGAATTTTTTGAGAAGCGGGAATTTGTCTTTTGTGATTTTTCCACTCTGACCATAAATCTTTCCCGTATCCCAGTTGTATTTACTGTTTATATCCGAAATAACAAATGAAAAAGTAAGTGCGTCATTAAAACTGTACAAAGCGCCAAGGTCAAAACCAAGTCCGGTGGAAGTTACTTCTTCATATAATTTGTAGTAATAGAATTTGAACGCGATACCGATAGCAAGTTTATCAGAAAATCTATTTGAGACAGCAACATAAAACTGGTTTTCGGAAGTTGATAAATCATCATATTTATTGCCTTGATTATCGTACGCTCCGATATCCGAAACGCCTGCATTTATCAATCCGATATTAACGCCTGCGATTGAGCGCGGTTTAGTTGTACCGTCGGGCATCTGTTTTGTACCAAGTTCAAATTTTCTTCCAAAGTTCACAAAGTTTAACGAGCGGTCCAAAGATAAAAATGAATAAGATGTTTGAAATAAATTTCCTTCTTGAAATGCGGCGAGCGCCGGGTTATAATATGTTGAAATGTTTCCATCTTTAACCGATGACAACGCATTGCCCATTCCCATTCCTCTTGCACCGAAACCCATTCTGCTGAACGCACCGGGCATACTGCCGATTTCAGAATATTCGGGCTGTGCAAAAACAGCCGAACATAAAACCGCTAATAATAAAATTATATTTTTCAATTTTTTCATCCCGATTTGGTTTTACATTAATACCATAATTTTACCGAACATAGGTTCATCCGAGCCAATATCTACGCGGTAAAAATAAACTCCGTTGGGAACAATCTTGCCGTTTTCATCCTTGCCGTCCCATGTATCAATTTGTTTTTCGTTTATAGGACGAGAAACATTTTGAACAACTGTTCTAACTAAATTCATACCGAAGTCAAAAACTCTTATCGTAACATTAGAGGATGAATTAACGTTATATTTAATCTTCACTACTTCATTACCGGGTGAAAACGGATTCGGGAATGCGAAAGATTCTCCCGTATTAATTTTATTTCCTGATCTTAGAAATATAGTCCAATCTCCGTTCCAGGTTCCGGTATTGTCATAGTATTTAATTAAACCATCTGTATCTGTTCCGCTCCATACATTAAACTCATTGGCAGAAAGTTTTTGAGATTCAACAGCTAAAAATTTATTTGTTGTTATTCTAAAACTCGATTTTTGATCAACTATCGTCGGAGATAATAACCAGGTATTGCCATTATTATTTGAACGGAACAATCCGTTTTCAGTAGCGGCAAAAAAATCAATCGATGAAAAATTTGGTTCGGTTCCAATATTGTTGAAAGCAACATCATGAGTTCTTTCATCAGGTAGAAAGACATCCCATGAATTACCGCCGTTGCGCGTAACGCTTATTCCATAATATTCTGATTGCCCTTCGGCTTTCCAAGTTGCAGCCCACAATGAGTTATCTGCTCGATTATATTTCATTGTCCAAATAAAATTACCGGATATAGGTTTGCTTTGATTTGTATGATTAAACTTTACCCAACTTACACCGCCGTCAATACTTTTATTTATTCCGCCGGCAGT
>CAZRMG010000351.1:0-3674 GCA_964601095.1 uncultured Melioribacteraceae bacterium
AAAATCTCGTTACCTTGGCCCTGAAGTTCCTGCAGAAGATTTAATCTGGCAAGATCCTGTACCGGCTGTTGATCATAAATTAATTGACGCAAAAGATATTGCCGACTTGAAATCAAAAATTTTGGCATCGGGATTTTCAATTTCCGAATTGGTTTCAACCGCTTGGGCTTCGGCATCAACATTCCGAGGTTCCGATAAACGTGGAGGCGCTAACGGCGCTCGCATTTGTCTTTCTCCTCAAAATGATTGGGAAGCAAATCAACCCGCACAACTTGCTAAGGTTCTTGCAACTTTAGAAAAAATTCAAGGCGCTTTTAATAGTTCTCAGAAGAATGGTAAAAAAGTCTCGATGGCCGATCTAATTGTACTCGGCGGATGCGCCGCGATTGAAGCTGCGGCTAAAGCAGCCGGTTTCAATGTTGAAGTTCCTTTCTCTCCTGGTAGAACCGACGCATCACAAGAGATGACCGACGTTGAATCATTCGAGGTGCTTGAACCTTTAGCGGACGGATTCCGTAATTATCAAAAAAGAAAATATTCTATTTCCTCCGAGGAATTGCTTATTGACAAAGCTCAGCTTTTAAACCTCAGCGCTCCGGAAATGACCGTGCTAATCGGCGGCTTGCGAGTACTGGGCAATAATGTCGGTAAATCTAAACACGGAGTATTTACAAAGAAATTCGAAACATTAACTAACGACTTCTTTGTAAACCTGCTTGATATGAATACTGTTTGGAAACCGACTTCTGAAGCAGGCGATACTTTCGAGGGACATGATCGTAAAACGGGAGAACTCAAATGGACAGGTACGCGCGTTGATCTTATCTTCGGTTCTAATTCACAACTGCGCGCACTTGCAGAAGTTTATGCTCAAGATGATGCAAAAGAAAAATTTGTACATGACTTTGTTGCAGCTTGGAATAAAGTAATGAATCTTGACCGCTTCGATCTTATTACTCGATAATATAGAAAAAGTTATATCTTAAAGTCAGAAATAATCTAAACAACTTTTGGTTTCAGCGGAGGGTACAACACCCTCCGTTGGACCGAAAATATAAAAATGATTTCCTATCACAATATTTCCTAAAATTAATAATTCAAATTAGGTTGGAAAATCTATTATCTAAACAATGTGAAAAATGTTGTTGATTGAGAAATAACATTTCATTTCTCAATATAGAAGCAAAATTTCTCTATTCTTAACTACATCAAAATAAATAGAAATAAAATTCTAAATCGAATATATTGTGCTGTCATTTTTTATCGACTCACCGAATTCTAAAAAATTAAGGACGACAATGGGCGGTTTCTTCGGAAGTATTTCAAAAGAATCTTGTGTATCGGATGTATTTTACGGAACTGATTATCATTCACACCTCGGCACTAAAAGAGCGGGAATTACAGTCTATTCCGAAAAAGAAGGATTTCAACGTGCAATTCATAGTATTGAAGACGGTTATTTCAGAAATAAATTTGAAAATAACATAAAAGAATTTAAGGGAAATCTTGGCATTGGTGTTATCAGCGATTCCGAAGCTCAACCAATCGTGATCACATCACACATCGGACGCTTTGCAATAGCAACCGTAAGTAAAATAAATAACATCAACGAACTAGAAAAAAGATGTTTACAAAACAAAAGAACTTTTTCAGAGCTAAGTCGTGGTAATATAAATCCTACTGAATTGGTTGCTATGCTTATTTCAGAAGGCGAAGATTTTGTCTCAGGTATAGAAAATGTATACAGACTTATAAAAGGTTCTTGTTCTATATTAATATTAACTCAGGATTCAATTATAGCCGCACGTGATAAACTTGGAAGAACACCTATTATTATTGGTAAAAAGAAGGATGCGTACGCGGCGGCTTTTGAAACATGCGCATTCCCAAATCTTAACTATGAAACAGAAAAGTTTTTAGGTCCTGGAGAAATCGTTAAATTAACAGCTGATGGTTACGAGCAATTGCGCAAACCGAATGATAAGATGCAAATCTGCGCATTCCTCTGGGTTTATTTTGGGTATCCTCCCTCATTTTATGAAGGAATAAATGTTGATGAATGCCGTTACAATTGCGGCGCGGCACTTGCCAAAAGAGATTCTGTTACGGCAGACTTCGTTGCAGGAATTCCGGATTCCGGTGTCGGCCATGCGATGGGTTATAGTAATAAAAAAGGTATTCCGCTAAAACGCCCTTATGCAAAATATACTCCTACCTGGCCGCGCAGTTTTATGCCTCAAAATCAACAGATGCGCGATCTCGTTGCAAAGATGAAATTGATTCCGAATGAAGCAATAATAAAAGGTAAGTGTGGAGTTTTTCTGGATGATTCAATTGTTCGCGGAACACAGTTGAAAGATAATGTTATTGATTTGCACGAGGCGGGAATAAAAGAAGTTCACATGCGTATAGCCTGCCCGCCTCTTATTTTTCCGTGTGAGTTTTTAAATTTCAGCAGGTCAAAATCTCCCCTCGATTTAGCTACTCACACTGCTGTAAAAGAAATTGAAGGCAGAGATGATTATGATATCAAAGATTACACAGATATCAATAATGGAAAACATGCAGCTATGGTTGAACAAATAAGGAAACGATTGGGTCTCAATTCGCTTATGTATCAGAAACTTGATGACCTTGTTGAAGTAATTGGACTTCCAAAAGAAAAGCTCTGTACTCATTGCTGGGACGGCTCCAGCTACTTTTAGATAGAAAAAGTTATTTCTGACCGGTTTGTTGATTAATTTTTATAAAAGGATAGAACGCTGATGATCATGATTATTTATGATTATCGCAGATTCATTTTTATCATAAAAAATCATAACCATCATAAAAAACTCGCATCGCTAAAGACGCTAGTCGAAGCGGGTTTGCGTTCCGATAACTCTTTGTTGAAATGCTATGTTTTTCTTAAATATTTACATCTTATTCACACAACTGGTTATTTCTGATTAGAAAGAATAATAATCAGATAAGAATGATGTTGTAAAAGCACTCTTGTTTTATATTGCCCAGTAAAATAGCAAAGTCCGAAATTTCTTTCGGACTTCTAAAATGATGTAAATGATAATATAAACTATTTACCAAAGAACTTATTTGTTCTGTTGGTAGCGTTTTCCCTTATGTTGTAATAATAAAAAGGATAATCAAAGCTATGGAAAACTCCCCTAACGAAAACTGGATTCCCAGGCGCCCATCTGTTTACATCAACGGTACTGCAAATTACAACACCTTTAGCTTTATCAACCTGGGCATCGGCAAAATTCATTACAGGCGTTGGAATTCCTGCTGCAACCGTGCCATCGCTATTTAATAATATTGAACCAAGGTTTTGGTCAGCAGTTGCTGATGTTTCCTCTCTTGTCCATGTTATGGGGTTTATTGCCAAAGCGCCGGGTAATACAACAGGACTGCTTCCCGGTACAACGTCAGGTGATTCGGTGTTATAAGAAATTATTACACCAGTATCATCGGGACCATCTGCAAATTTTAAATGCGGATTCTTAGCAAGATACTCAGACGTAATTGAATATCCGATAACGTAAGCGGCAATCATCCTGGCATACACATCCGGATATGTTTTCAAGTAATCCGATAATATATATATCAGTGCATTTGATCCCTGTGAATGACCCGCTAAAATAAAAGGACGGCCGTTATTATAATGTTTAATATAA
>CAZRMG010000352.1:0-3668 GCA_964601095.1 uncultured Melioribacteraceae bacterium
GAAAACTACAGTATACAGGGTATATAAAATATAAAGATTTGGTAAAGTATGCATATAAACACAAAATACCATTTGTTAAAGCACTTATGAAAAGTAAATTGCTTGATGAAAAAGAATTGTACAACATCATCTCAAAAGATTTGGGGATTGATATAGATTAATGTACTTCAATAAAAGCGCAGAATATGATTCTGCGCTACTGTTTCAACTTATCTAAAAGCAGTTTAAAATCTTCGGGCAATTCAGATTCTAAAAAAACTTTTTGCTTTGTTTTGGGATGAATAAATCCGAGTGTTTTTGCATGAAGCGCTTGCCTCAGTATTATTTCCAATAAATTTTCAACTCTCGCTTTAATTTTGGGGAGTTCGTAACCGTATACTATTTTCCTTCCACCGTAAACAGGGTCTCCGAAAATAGGGTGTTTTATATGCGACATGTGAACACGTATTTGATGAGTCCGCCCGGTTTTTAATTTTAATTTTATCAGCGTTGCAAAATCATATTCCTCAATCACTTCATAAAAAGTGTGGGCATGTTTACCATCGGTTTCGCTAACTGTAAAAATTTTCCTGTCCTTTGTGGACCTTGCGATATTCCCAATCACTTCGCCGGACGAGTTCTTAAACTTGCCCCAACAAACAGCCCAATATTCCCTGTCAATTGTGTGATTCGCAAATTGCTTAGCCAACTGTGCGTGCGTCCATTCATCTTTTGCGATGAGCAATAAACCGCTTGTATCTTTATCGATTCGGTGAACTATACCCGGTCTGCCCGGTTCGTTCAAACTGCTTAATTTTTTTGTGTAATGAAGAAGTGCGTTTACAAGTGTTCCTGTATAATTTCCCAGCGAAGGATGCGCAACCATTCCCGGCGGTTTATTAACAACAAACAAATACTCATCTTCATAAATTATATCGAGAGGAATATCTTCGGCTTCAGTTTCTTCGGGACGCGGCGAAGTAGGAATTGTCATTAATATTTTATCGCCGGGGCAAACAAGATAATTTGCTTTAATTACATTATCGTTTACAGTAACACATTCGGCTTTTATTAACTTTTGGATTCGTGAGCGAGTAGCATTTTCAACAGAGTTAGCGAGAAAAGTATCTATTCTTTCTTTCTTCTTCCCTTCCGAAACATTAATCTGAATTATCTTTTCGGTTACTATTTTCGCCATCGCTCAAAGATGTGTTTTGTAATTCGGATACTTCTTCCGCCTGTAAATTTTCTTCAACTACAGATTCAGCCGGAAGTTGATTACTACTGTTTTCAACTGTTTCAATTTTATTGTCCGGTTTAGTTGCCGGTTCTGTTTTATGAAAAATTAATAGCAGAACTACACCGATAGATACGGAAGCGTCGGCTATATTAAATATCGGCCATCTATCATATGTACGGCCGAATATTGTAAAATCAAAAAAGTCCACATTAAAAAAATCTACAACTTTACCGTAAAATATCGGCGCATATCCGTAAAACATTCCGTAAAAAGTTCTGTCAATTAAGTTACCGATTGCACCGCCAAGGATTAACGCAAGCGCAAACCGGACAACTAATTTTTGTTCGCGGGATTTGTAGAGATAATAGAATATCCCTAAACTGGCAAACAATGTAAAAATTGAGAGTAATAGTTTTGTGGTTTCGTTTACATCAATACCAAAAGCGAGTCCTGGGTTTTCAACAAAAGTAATTTTGAAAAAATCTCCGAATACTTCAAAACTCTGCCCGTAAAACATTCCGTCAACTTTAAGATTTAGCAGAGGGATTGTTCCGCCTTTCACTAAAAATTTTGTAACTTGATCAAAGATCACCACAAATAATGTCGCGTATAATACTCTCACTTCTACCCGGCTTCCTTTATATAAATTATTTTGATTTCATATTTTGTTTAACTTGCAAACAATGCTGTGTATGCGGTACAGCCATTAACCTTTCTTTTGGAATAAGCGGGCAAGTCGGGCATAAATGCTGTGGTTCATCAATGCATTCAATACAAATGCCGTAAGTACCGTTTTCAATACGCTGAAGTGCATCGTCCAGGTATCCCAAAAATTTATTTTCGCGCTGAGCCCAAAGGTAAAGTTTTTCACGCTCCATTGCGTCTGTGCCCTGTTCAGCCATATGCAACGAATAAGGCGAATTTTCATTAACGTATTGCCCTGTTGTCGGGTCCATCATTTGGTCTTTCAACGCTTGAAGCTGTTCTATAATTTCATTTCTTTTTTCAAGAATTACTCTTCTGAAATCTTCCAAATCCTTTTTTGAATAACCTTGAATTTTTCTAACTTTTTTAGTCGGAGAAATAACTTCCACATGTTTAACTCTGGAGACTTTTGCCTTGGATTTTGAAGATGAATGCGTTTTTGTTTTCGCAACTGCTTTAGTTTTTACCGCAGCTTTCGGTTTGGCTAATACTTTTGGTTTAACAACCTTTTTAGGTTTGCTCACGGTTTTTTTTGCGTCCTTTGGTTTAGCCGCAGGTTTCTTTACAGTTTTCTTTTCCACTTTTTTTGCCATGGTGTACTCCGCTTATTCTTTTGTTAAACTTTTTGAATAATAATCAAACAATCGAATTCTCCAATTTTCCATTCCTGTTTGTATCCATTCCCGTCGGTACCGTTTTGAATTTTATCAGCAAGAATTTCATTTGTAATATAATCAGAAAACTTAACAACATATTCAATTAATTTTTCGTTGCCGTTAACCAATACATTGATCCTATCAATAACATCGAAGCCGGCATCTTTTCTCATATTTTGAACACGGTTCACAAATTCACGCGCATAACCTTCTGCAATTAAATCTTCGTTTAATTCGGTATCTATTGCAACTGTAACGCCTTCTTCACTTTCAACAAGCCAGCCCTCAATTTCATGGCTCACTATTTCTACATCTTCACGGCTTATTTTTACAAGTTGATCATCAACCTTAATTTCAAGTTCACCAGATTTTTCAAGTTCAATAATTTGTTGCTTGTTCAATTCCTTTATTGCATTTGTCAACGGTTTTACAAGTTTGCCGTATTTTGGTCCTATTGCTTTAAAATTTGGTTTGGCAGATTTATTAACAATCGCCGAGTCGTCTTCAAGCACAATTAGTTCTTTAATGTTCACTTCTTCTAAAATCACATCTCTCATTTTAGAAAGAGCTTCCCTTCTGCTTTTATCAACAACAACCATCATTTTCAAAAGCGGCTGGCGGACTTTAAGATTGTTTTTAGCTCGCATAGAACGGGTTAAGAATACAACTCGCTGAGCAACATCCATTTTAACTTCTAGTTCGTGTTCGGAATATGATGGCGTTGGGTAATTTACAAGATGAACCGATTCGTAATTTTCTTTCTTTGTAATCAAATTAAGATTTTGATATAACTCTTCTGCAATGAACGGCGCGAACGGAGAAGTTAATTTTGAAATTGTAAGCAAACATTCATACAAAGTTTGATAAGCAGAAATTTTATTTCTATTAATTTCAGATTTCCAGAAACGTCTTCTGCTGCGGCGAACGTACCAGTTTGAAAGCTGATCGATAGTAAAACTAGAAACTTGACGCGCTGCTTTTGTTACGTCGTAATTATCCATCAATTCTTCGTATTCTTTTACAAGAGTACTTAATTTGGAAATAATCCATCGGTCAATTTCAGGTCTTTCTTCGTAAGGTATTAATTC
>CAZRMG010000353.1:0-3655 GCA_964601095.1 uncultured Melioribacteraceae bacterium
TTTAGTGCCGTCGTCGGATTTTTCAGCGGCTACTTTTGCAAAATCTGCACCCGCCATTAATTCTTTATAAATCTCATTTGCTTTTTGTTCGTCAGCCGCATCATTGCCGGTTTTACGAATAAGAATATGAGAAGCTCTAACAAATTCGCTCTTAGCTTTTGCTTTACCGACTAATTTATAAACCGCATAACCTTCGTAAGTCGGTGCAGGTCCAACTACATCATTAATCGATGCATTAACAATCTGGTTTTGAAGTTCTTCCGGTATCTGGTTTAAACCAAGAGTATCTTGTGAATAAGGTCTCTCGGAATAAATTTCTACATAAGTTTTAAAGGAAGAAGTATCACCCGAAGCTTTTTTAACTATTGCTTCAAGATTGTTTTTAATTGATAGCGAATCGCCCTGGGTTGCTTGGCGGCGGAATAAAACATATTTAAGTTTCCGCGATGCATCAACTTTATAATCGTCTATATTTTTTTCATAAAAAGATTTTGCTTCTTCATCGCTAACGACAAATTCTCCAGCAATACCGTAAGGATCAATCATTACAAAATCGGATCTCATTTTAGTATTAAGTGAAACGAATTTATCTTTAATTTCACTTTCGCTAACTGTTACGGAAGCAAAAATATAACTTTGAAGTTTTTCTTGAATTAACTGTTCACGTATCTGATCCTCAACAGCAACCATAATTTCTTTATTCTGAGGATTTAACAATGTTTGTTCATATACTTGTCTATTAAAATTTCCAAGCGAATCGACAAATTGCTGGCGTAAAAAAGCCGGGGGGTTTGGACCCATAATAGCATTTTTTACTTCTTCATCGGTTACAACAATGCCGAATTCCTTTACTTTTTTATCAATCAATTTCTGACTGACGAATGCGTCCCATACTTGATCTCTAAAATAATCCATTTGGGATTCGTCAATAGTTTGACCTGTTTGTTGCTCTTGATTCTTTCTCGCTCTTTCTACAAGATCTGAATATTCTTGATAAGTGATATCTTCACCGTCAACGGATCCTACATTTTGTGTTCTTTGTGGTCCAAGAAATTCCAATACTTTTGAATCCGAAATTACCATGAACAATACAAAGAGTCCGCCGACAAGAAGAATGAACCACGGAGCTAAACTCCTCATCCGGGCCATCATACCCATATAAAACAACCTCCGTTTTAAAGAATAGCTAAAATTTAGGCGCTTAATTTAGATACATGAGGGGTTAAATGCAATCAATAAAATAAACATCCTTTACGTCCAATTAACTAATTTTTGTATTGTTCACATTATTAATCGGTAGAAGAATAGTTCGAACAATAATTTCGATCCAATCAAAATTTAAATATCTAAGCAGTAAACCATAAAAAGATGTCGGTATTACTTTGATTTTGAAACTAATTTAAGTCAATTCCTTTCGAATTAATTTGCGATTAAAATCTACCAGCCCTAATTTGACTGCGAATTTTTTGAGGTTTTTGCTATGCCTTCATTTTTTAACACTTGGTTACCCTTCATTTATTTATATGGAGTAGGCGGGCTCTGTTTTGTAGCAGGAATGATAATAATACGAAGAGCCAAAAGCATTGATATGCGCCGAAAACAACACCGCTTTTGGTGGAAAGTAATGTGGTTTGGTCTTTTCTTTTTCATGGCTATCCATGCTTTTTTAATTATTGCCGCACTTTATTTGTGAGAAATTAATATGGAAAAAATTCAAGTTATCGGTACACAGACTGATTGGATTGTAATGATTGTTTATCTCGTTGCAATTCTTCTTTTTGGAAGTTATTTCAGCAAGTATAATCACAACACATCGGATTTCTTTTTCGGCGGTAGAAGATTTTCGTGGTGGCTAATTGCATTTTCTATAGTTGCTACCGGCGTTAGCAGTCATAGTTTTGTAAAGTATTCGGCTAAAGCTTGGGAATACGGTTTGTCTTCTTCCATGGCATATATGAACGATTGGTTTTTTGTACCCTTCTTTTTATTCGGATGGCTGCCAATTGTAATTTATTCAAAGATAAGATCCGTCCCTGAATATTTTGAAAAACGATTCAGTCCCTCTGCACGGTTCTTTGTTACAATCCTTCAATTGTTATATCTCGTTGGCTATATTGGTATTGGCTTATTAACAATGGGCAAAGCAATATATCCTTTAATGCCGCATACTGTAAGCATTTTTGGTGTTGAATTCGAAGTTACACTTATGGGTTTAATAATTGTAATAGCATTTATTACTGGTACATACACAACATTCGGCGGGCAAATAGCTGTTTTATTCACCGATCTTGTTCAAGGTTTAATGTTATTGTTTGCGGGTCTTTTAGTTTTTATTTTAGGAATTGGTTACGTAGGCGGATGGGGCGCTTTTTGGGATTTATTACCAACCGATTGGAAATTGCCTTTAGCTCATTTCAACAGTCCTTCCGATTTTAATTTTGTAGGAATTTTTTGGCAGGATGGAATTGCCGGCTCGATTGGTTTCCTATTTATGAATATGGGTTTGATAATGAGATTTATGTCGGCCAAAAGTGTGGATGAAGGCAGAAAAGCTGCGACGTTTAACATTTTATTTATGCTTCCAATTTCAGCAATAGTTGTAAGCGGCGGCGGATGGATTGCAAAAGCAATGTCGGGTTTAGATTCTTCTCCAATTCCTCCGAATACGGAGCCGGATTACATTTTTGTTGTTGTATCAAATATTATAACAGGGCCCGGTGTTTTCGGATTTGTAATAGCGGCTCTTACAGCCGCACTTATGTCAACAATTAATACATTATTAAATGCTTCGTCTGCAGTTTATGTTAATGATGTACACCAGCCAATTCTAAATTGGATTAAGAAAAGGAAAAAAGAAAAAATTGATGAGAAAAAATTACTGTTCGTTGCGCGGGTTGCTACTGCATTTTTTACAGTTCTCGGGGTTTTAGCAGTAATACCATTCAATAGTTATCCAACTGTTTATGAAGCGCACGGATTTTTCCATTCAACATTAACACCGCCTCTTGTAATTGCTATATTTTTAGGAGTGTTCTGGAAGAAATTTACTCCGGCGGGTGTAATTGCAACTGTAGTTGCAGGCTCTTCACTGATGGTTCTCGGCGCATATTATCCAGGCATATTAGTAAAACCATTTGCGCACGGAACTCCAATGGATCCGGTACATCCTTATACTTACATAGGAGCGCTTTATAATATATTTGTCTGTTTGATGGTCGGCGTTGTTATAACTCTTCTAAACAAAAAATTTGTACATCTCAGCGGACGAATTAAAAAATTTCATTCTCATAAAATGCTAATGACTATTTTAATTGTGATTTCTTCAACAATTGTATTCACAGTTGTTTTTAATATTGGTTCAATAGAAATATTGTTACCTTCAGCAGTGCTCTTAGTATTTTTAGTAGGAATTATTTCCACTCATTATATTAAATATGATCCTGCGGCAAAAACCGAAGGACTTACAGTTTGGTCGCTACATAAAGCAAAAGAAATGTTTAAAGGAAGAAAACTTAACGAGCAGGACGGCGAGAAAGTAAAAGTGATTTGGAGAAAGAAAAAAGACGATGATGATACAATCAACTTCTCTAAAAAAGATATGAAAAAAATGTCGGCTGAACCCGGCGACTTGGTTTATATAAGTGATGCACGCAGG
>CAZRMG010000354.1:0-3654 GCA_964601095.1 uncultured Melioribacteraceae bacterium
TTTGTCTGCACTTTTCGGGCAGATTGTTAATTGCTTTTTGAACCGCCGTGTTAATTTCTTTCTCTTCCAATTTAGAATCGGGAGTTTTATGCTTTACATCGCTGTATTCGGCATTTTCTTCAACAGAAGAAAAAAAGTTTTCCCGCTTAATAAAATTGATGCATGAGTTTTTAACAGAAGTATAAAGATATGCTTTAACACTTGTTTTGATATTTATTCTTTCTTTGTTTTCCCAAAGTATAACAAAAACATCCTGCACCAAACTTTCCGCGGTTGCTGCATCTTTAACAAATCTTCCGGCAAAGAAATAGAGCGGTTCGTAATATTTTTTAAACAATTCCGAAAATATTTCGGTATCCAACCCGCTCAAGGATTCTATATTGTCAAAATCATTGTTAATAATAAAACACCCCAGTGAATAACCAGAGAATTATAATGAAAACAGAAGTTATATCAAAAAATAAAAGTTTTATTAATATGCAAAAGGGACGACAAGCCGTCCCTGTAAAAAATTAATTATGGATAATACCATTACTTTTCGTGTAATTCTATTTTGCCCTTGTCGCTTGAAAGCCGGATTGTTGGTCCGCCGCCGTTAATATCTTTTCTAATATTATAATCCTTTCTGTTCTTTTTATAGGAATCCCTATCGATATCAAAGCTTGAATAAAAATCAGTTTTTTTACCGAAGTCGGCGTCAACAGAAAATGCGGAAGATTTTGGCAATGAAATATTAATTTCTCCCTTGTAAGTATCAAAACTGCAATTACCGTTTATTCTATCAAAGCGAACATCGATTTCTCCTTTATATGTTTCAAGATCAATCGAGCCGGAAAGATCGATAATTTTTACTTCACCTTTGTATGTTTCAAAATTGATTGTGGATTGAAGTCCGGATATAAATGTTTCCGATTTGTAGTCGTTAATATTTAATCGGGCGGTTTTAGGCATTTGTATTTTGTAATTAACAAATGCTCTTGTATTACTGCCGAACCACGAGTTGCTTTTTCTGTATTTTGATTCAATACGTACAGAGTTGGATGAAGCATCCAATTCAACGTCTACATGCGCAAGTTGTTTTTCAGGCTTGGTGCTCCAAAAGCCGCCGCCGTCATCTGGAACCATTTGGGCGTAAACATGCACTTCTGCTTTGTCCCAAGTTTCAATTTTAATTTCGCCCTTGTATGTTTCGATTGTAACTTCGCCGGTCATATCAATCTTAAATGTTTTTTCAATTTCTTTGAAATCCTGTGCGTATTGAAAATTCATTGCAATTAATGATATTCCCAAAATCAGAATTATACTTTTGATTTTCATAGAACCTCCGTTTAACATATAATCAAAATAGTTGTTAATTTAGACTCGCATGACTCAATTTTGTTGTATCAATAAAATGTTAAACGGTGTAAAAGGTGAAAAGTAAAATCAAAGCCAAAAAGAAGAAGATCAGAATTCCGTTGCCTAAGCAAAAACCAAAAGTAAAAGAATCAAAAAAGGTTTATAGCAGGAAAAAGAAGATAAATATTGAAAAAGCGTGATCCGATGTATGGGGGAGTTTTAAGTCTTATTTAATCAAAATTAATTTGGATAATAAAAAACCTTTATATATGTTTACCCGTGAAAGGCAGTAACTTTAGAAGTAGATGTAGCTGTAGACGCAATTCGTTCGACCCCACACGTTTTAAAGCTCTGTCAAAAAAAACAAATTATTATTTACAAATTATTTAAAGGAAAATCTGTCATGGCAGATCGCAAACAAGGAACCGTTAAATGGTTCAACAGCACAAAAGGTTTTGGTTTCATTTCTCAAGAAGGCGGCGAAGATGTATTCGTTCACTTCAAATCAATCGTAGGTGAAGGATATAAATCCTTGAACGAAAACCAAAAAGTTGAATTCTCTGTTGCTAACGGTCCGAAGGGTCTTCAAGCTGCAGACGTAAAAGTTATTCGCTAAGAATAAATTTTAACGATTCTCAAAAAGCCCCGCATTTGTCGGGGCTTTTTTGTTTTTGATTATTAAACAAATCTAATAAAACATATATGCGCCTATTTTATTTTTTAACAGCTGTGTTTTTTGTCTTGCTTGCGCCGATTTCTTCATTACAAAAACTAAATTGCCAAAATTTGGACGAAGCAATTAGCTTGAAAAAAATTATAAAAAATGAAATCAAAAAATATCCCGAAATGGAAATTCAGGATGTTTATAAACTTTTACATCAATCGGCGATGGGCAGTGAACATGCGGTTAAAGATACAGCAGCCGTTCGCAAATGGATGGAAAAGGAAATATCCGGATTGAGCTGGAATCATAAAGAAGAAATGATTGACACAATATCGCCGGGCGGGAAGATTGTGCGGATTAATCTTCGACCGTATATAAAAGCAGGTATGAATACCGAAAAGCTTTTAAATGCGTTTGTAAAAACAGCAAACAAATTCAAAGGTAGTAAAGAAGTTTTGGAAAGAAACCTTAAATGTTTTTTGGAAATGATCGAAGAGGGTGAAGTAGATTTCCCTAAACAAGAAGCAGAAAATTATTTTAATGAATTAAAGGAAAAGGATTATCCCGCAGTTCATCATTCAAAAAAATATGGAGAAAAATATTCTCCGGCATATAGAGTAGTTGCCGGAGAGCTCATTGAATCGTTAATAAATCATTAATGCTTCATATTCATTGCAGGCATATCTTTTACAACAGCTTTCACTTTTATTTTTCCAGCATGTTTTAAATTCAATGCAGCTTCAATTTCGTCACCGATTCTTAAATCTTTTTGAAGGTCTATTAACATAACATGAAGTCCGCGCGGTTTAAGCTCCACTTTGGATTTTGCGGGCACTGCAACAAACTTAACTTCGCGCATTCCCATTTTATCATTGTCTTTTTTATATGTTTCGTGAACTTCAACTATATCTGCAACACCCGCTTCTGCGCTTAGCAAAGTATCCGGTTTGTTACCTTTGTTTTCCAAAATAAAAAACAGCGCGGTGTTTGAACCCTCGGCAGAAGGGCGTACCCATGCGTTGTTTATTTCTATTTTTGATTGACCGTAAGCCTGCAAAGAAATAATTGATAGAATGAAAAATGATTTAATGTATTTCATTTATTGTCCTCCTTGTTTCCAAAAATATTAACGCCGAACAAACGGAACGAAGGCGATTTATATCCTTTTGGTAAATAGTTTTCGGGAATGGTAGTTTGATTCCCGTCCCGTACAGCAGAATAATGCGGTGACATTATTTCAATTCCCGCTTCGTTAAATTTATCTTGAATTTTTGAATGAAGCTGCGAATAAATCCTTGCCATCATACCGGGATTATTTGTATATGCATTTAACTCGTACGATACATAAAAATCATCGAGACTCGTCTGCAGTACAAAAGGTTTGGGTTCGCTTAAAACATTATCTGTTTCTTCCGCAGCGGCAATTAACAACTCATGAATTTTTTTCCACGGAACATCATAACCTATAGTTACCGTAGTATGAAGTATCAATCCCTTTTCATCAGCCGATGAGCTAAAGTTAATAATATGACTTCCAAGCACCATAGCATTGGGAATTGTAATATCAACATTCTTAGTTGTTCTCACTCTTGTAACGAGCAAAGTTTTTTCAATTACATCGCCGGTTGTTTCAGCAATTCTAACTCTGTCGC
>CAZRMG010000355.1:0-3646 GCA_964601095.1 uncultured Melioribacteraceae bacterium
TCCATACCTTATTAAGCTCTTCTTCTTTTTGTAGAAGTTCTTCTTTTCTTGTACCTGATTTATTAAGATCAATTGCAGGGAAGATTCTTTTGTCTGCAAGAGTTCTATCGAGAACAAGTTCCATGTTGCCTGTACCCTTGAACTCTTCAAAAATAACTTCATCCATCCTGCTTCCGGTATCGATAAGAGCTGTAGCGATAATCGTTAAACTTCCGCCGTCTTCCGTATTACGCGCAGCGCCGAAAAATCTTTTGGGTTTTTGAAGTGCGTTAGCGTCAACACCGCCCGATAAAATCCTACCGCTATGAGGAATAACAGTATTATGGGCACGCGCAAGACGTGTGATACTATCTAACAAAATAACAACGTCGTCGCCTGCTTCAACCATACGTTTTGCTTTTTCAATTACCATGTTTGCAACTTGAACGTGGCGGTCGGCAGGTTCGTCGAATGTAGAACTAATAACTTCGGCTTGAACAGAACGCTGCATATCGGTAACTTCTTCAGGGCGTTCGTCAATCAACAACATTATGATTTTTACTTCGGGATGGTTCCTTGTTAACGAGTTTGCAATTTTTTGAAGCAAAATTGTTTTACCTGCTTTTGGAGGCGAAACAATTAAACCTCTCTGCCCTTTTCCAATCGGCGAAAGTAAATCCATAATTCTCATCGGGTATTCACCGGGTACAGATTCAAGTTTTAATCTTTTGGTTGGATAAATTGGGGTTAAGTTGTCAAATAAAGTTCTTTCACGAATTGCCTCTGGATCTTTTCCGTTGACAGCTTCAACCCGTAACAATGCAAAGAATCTCTCTCCTTCTTTAGGAGGACGCACTTGCCCGCTTACGAAATCACCAGTGCGCAGACTGAATCTTTTAATCTGCGAGGGTGAGACGTAAATATCATCCGGCGAAGGAAGGTAATTGTAATCGGCGGAACGTAAAAATCCGTATCCGTCGGCAAGTACTTCCAACACTCCTTTGGAGAATGTTAGACCATCCTTTTGGGATTGTGCTTCAAGTATTTTGAAAATCAGTTCTTGTTTGCGAAGGTCGCTGTATCCAGCTATTGTGAATTCTTTTGCAATCTTATAGAGGTCAACTATTTTTTTTGATTGCAGTTCTGAGATATCCATTGGCATGAGTAAATCCTACGATTTGTGAAATGAATCTTTTGAATTTTTGTTGGTCAATAATTTATTAGAGGAAAATGAAATCGATTTTTTGTTCTGTTAATTGATAAATATTCTATTAGTTAGTACTGAAGATTTCTGAGGAACGGCTGAAAATTATAGTTCATTAACGATATTGTCAAGCATTTTTATTAACAATTTTAATTTTTATTTCACCAAGCAAATACATACTCCCCAGAACCACAAGACACTCATTACCTATTTTCATCATAAAATCATTAACGAATTCGGCTGATTCCGTAAGTTCATAAAATTTGTGCTTTTCTATTTCAATCTTCTTCATAATTTCAAGAATAGTTGCAGATCGCTCAATGCCAATTTGTGTAATATAAATTTCATCAAAATATGGTATAAGTAAATTAAGCATACCGGATATGTCTTTATCCTTCATTGCACCAAAAATCAGTGTCCGTCTTGAGTAAGTTTTATTCACTTTTTGAAATTCATTGATAAAAGCGGCAACCCCTTCTAAATTATGAGCTGAATCAAGAATAATTGTAGGATTGTTATTGATTACTTCATAACGTCCCTGTATTCCTGAATTATTATTAATATTGTTTATTCCCCTAGTAATTATCTCGGTGTTATCGATACCCAAAACCTCATTTACGCATTTTAGAGCAAGCGCACAATTTATTAACTGATGTTCACCCTGTAATGGTGATAAATAAATTCTAAAAACCTTGTTGCGTAATTGCACACTTACATTCTCATTCTCCTTAGTAATAAAATCACCCACTTTTAAATGACGACAGCCGCGCCCCAATGCTTTTGATGCAATTATTTCTTCGGCAGAATTCGGCATCAAACCGCTTAAGACAACTGTCTTGGGTTTAATAATGCCTGCTTTTTCTGTTGCAATTTTTTCAATTGTATCACCTAAAATATTTGTGTGTTCAAGACTAATAGATGTAATAATAGATGCAAGCGGAGTAATTACATTTGTTGCATCCAACCTTCCGCCCAAACCAGTTTCAATTACTGCAAAGTCAACTTCAGCTTCATTAAAATACTTAAACGCGAGAGCGGTTGTAATTTCAAAAAATGTAGGTTCATATTCTTCGATATATTCTTCCATTGATTCTACAAATGCTGCAATATATTTATCTTCAATTTCATGCCCGTCAATTCTAATTCTTTCGTTAAAGCGGACAAAATGAGGAGAAGTATATAAACCAACCCTAAACCCCGCTTCCATTAATAAACTTGCAACAAATGAAGCGGTGCTTCCCTTTCCGTTTGAACCAGCGATATGAAAACATTTTAATGAAGAATGAGGATTGCCGACATGATCCAGTAAATTTTCTATTCTTTCCAAACCCAGTTTAATCGTAAACTGATGCATGGAATAAATTTTTTCGAGGGCTGAGTTTATATCCATATCAAATTTGATAAGAAGCGGTAAGTTCAGAAAGTTTTGTTAAACCGATTTTTTGACAGTAAGAAAATATTCCTTCAACAATTTCAACGCCGGCATTAGGATTGATAAAATTCACAGTCCCAATTTGCAACGCTGTCGCTCCGGCAATCATAAATTCAACAGCATCTTTCCAATTCATTATTCCACCGATCCCAACAATTGGGATATCTACATTCCTGCTGATCTCTAAAACTTTAGCGAGCGCTACGGGTTTTATTGCCGGGCCCGAAAGTCCGCCGGTTACATTTTTAATTTTAGGTCTGCGCGTCCAAATATCGAATGATGTTCCGACAAGAGTATTAATGGCTGAAACCGCATCACCGCCTTCATCTTTTACAACCTTTGCAAAATCCGAAATCTTTGAAACATTTGGTGAGAGTTTTATTATTAATGGTTTCTTTGTGATACTTCTTAATTTTGAAGTAATAGCTCCAACTGCATTTAAATCATTCCCAAAAATCAGTCCGCCCTCTTTAACATTGGGGCACGAAACATTAATCTCAAAAGCTTCTACTGTATCTTCTTCGGTTAATATTTTTGTGCATTCAATATATTCTTCGATGCTGCTCGCGGCAATGTTACAAATTAAAGTTGTTCCAAGATTTTTTAAGAATGGTATTTTCTCTTTAACAAAGACTTCCACGCCAACATTTGCAAGTCCGATTGCGTTCAGCATTCCGGATGGAGTTTCAACAATTCTTTGCGGAGGATTACCCTTGCGCGGTTTTAGCGAAACGGATTTTGTAACAATTCCGCCGAGTTTATTCAAATCCGTAAACTGTGCTATTTCATTTCCATAACCGACAGTCCCGGATGCAAGCAATATAGGATTTTTAAGTTTCCAACTTCCGATATTAACAGACATATCAACACTGCTCATAACTTCACCGCCGTTGCGTTAAATACCGGGCCGTCTTTACATATAAGATAATATCCATCACCATCGTATTTATCTATCGGGCAACCCTGGCAAATTCCGAAACCGCAAGCCATAGCGGATTCAACCGAAATTTGGCAGTCAATATTTTTCTCGA
>CAZRMG010000356.1:0-3641 GCA_964601095.1 uncultured Melioribacteraceae bacterium
AACTGGCAGATAGTTGCAGAGACCGTCTTAAAAAAGGAAGTGCGGTTTTGATAGACGGCGAACTTCAAAGCAGAACATTTAAAACCGAAGACGGCAAAAATAGAACTGTTGTTGAAATTAAAGCTAAAAGAATTCAATTCCTGAATAAATTCAGTAAAACTCAAGGCAATGGGGATGACGTTATTTCCGAATCCGATGATGCGGATTTCGAAGACAACTCATTCGATAAATTTTTAACTGATGAAGAATCAGATTTGATTAAGGAATAATTAACAATGAGAGAAAGAACAAATAGTAATAGCAGAAATTCTAGAAATAACCGGAATAGTAGGAACAACCGCAACAACATGAAAACTACTAAAAAGGTTAGAAGAGTAATTGATGGATACATTGATTACAAAGACACAAAGCAGCTCCAAAAATTCTTGACAGATCAAGGGAAAATCATTCCCAGAAGAATTACGGGCTTGACTGCAATACAACACCGCGAATTAGTGGTTGCAATTAAAAGAGCACGCCATTTGGCTATTTTACCATTCGTATCCGAAGCCGTTAAGTAAAAGGAGTAGAAAAGATGAAAGTAATTTTAAGAAAAAATTTCGACCAGCTCGGCAAAGTTGGTGATGTTGTTTCGGTTAAAGACGGCTATGCAAGAAATTATTTAATTCCTCGCGGAATTGCTTATCAGGCAACTGCAGGAAATATTAGATCACTCGATGAAGAAAAGAAACAAATACTAAAACGCGAAGCTAAAGAATTGGAAACTGCTCAAGCTTTGGCTAATGAACTCGAAAAAGTATCTGTTACTATTCCGGTTAAAGTTGGCGAAGAAGAAAAGATATTCGGTTCCGTTACAACTCAAATGATTGCCGATGCTTTGCATGAAAAAGGATTTGAGCTTGATAAACGCAAAATCGAAATTACCGAACAAATTAAAGCACTTGGTATTTATACAATTTCAGTAAAACTTCACCCGAGCGTTACCGCTGCTGTTAAAACTTGGGTTGTAAGAGAATAGATTTTAGCCGGTTTTTAACCGGCTTTAATTTCAATTAACAAGCTTAATCACTAACAAAAAATTAAGACTCGTAATGAAAGAACTCAGACTAAGAATAATACTGATTGTTGGTGCAATTGCCCTTTCCTTATACCTGCTTTATCCTACATTTCAAGATTATAGGAATTCAAAAGAAGTTACCCAAACTCTTGAAGTGATTAAAGACAGTATAAAAAATAGCAATCCCGCAATCTCTAACATCGAATTACAAGATATTATCTCGGTAAAACGCGACAGTATCCTAACCACAAATGAAGAATATAAAAGCGCACGCGAAAAAAGAGTTAAACTCGGTTTGGATTTGCAGGGCGGTATGTATATCGTTATGGAAGTTAACACCGCAAAGTTGCTCGAACGTTTAGTTAAAGATCCCGATGCGCAGTTTAATCAAATTCTAAAAGAAGCAGAAAGCGAATCAAAACTTACCGATGAAAACGTAGTTGCCATTTTTGCCCGCAAGATGGGTGAAAAATCAATTCGCATGAGTCGTTACTTCGGTACAATACGCGAAGACGACGCCCAAATTACTGCTCAATTACAGGAACAAGAATCCGATGCAGTAACGCGCGCTATCGAAATTATAAGAAACAGGGTTGATCAATACGGCGTATCCGAACCCGAAATTCAAAAACAAGGTTCACGCAGAATTATTGTTCAATTACCCGGCATTGCCCGCGAAGAAGAAGCAAAAAGATTATTGCAAGGACAAGCCCTTCTTGAATTTAAACTTGTTAAAGAATCCAACTTTGCTATTCCTATTATGAATCAAATAGATGCTGCGTTAGCAAGCGCAGGCAAAATCGATTCTCTCGGAATTCAAGATACATCTTCCGTTGCAACGGCTGATACTTCTAAAAAAGAATTGACTGAAGAAGAATTTGCCAAACAACATCCTTTCTTTGCAATTGCAAGATTAATGGATTCTCAAGGTCAAATACCCGATACATATGTTAAAGGGTCGGAACGCTCAAAGTTAAGCTCTCTTCTTGAGCGGCCTGAAGTTAAAAAAGTATTACCGGACAATGTAGAATTTGTTTACCATGCAGAGCCGGAAATTGGCCCGGACGGAGAAGAGTTTTATCGTATGTACATGGTTAATAAAGAAGCCGAATTAACCGGCGGCGTTATTACAGATGCTCAATCTAATATCGATCCTACTACCTCATCCCCTGTTGTTTCGATGCAAATGAATGCCGAAGGAGCTCGCGAATGGGCTAGAATAACCGGTTCAAACGTTGGTAAAAGATGTGCAATTGTTCTCGATGGAGTTATTTACTCGGCACCGGTTATCCAAGGAAAAATTCCTTCCGGTAGTTCACAAATAAGCGGAATACCAAATCTTGAAGAAGCAAAGCTTTTGGAGATTGTACTTAAAGCAGGAGCTTTGCCTGCACCAATTGAGATTCTTGAAGAAAGAACTGTAGGACCATCATTAGGCCAAGATTCAATCAGCCAAGGTTTCAATTCAATGTGGATTGGATATGTGTTGGTTGCGATTTTTATGGCGATATATTACAAGAAAGCCGGAACGATGGCTGATTTTGGATTGGTTATGACAGTACTTTTTGTACTTGGTATACTTGCAGGTTTTCAAGCAACGTTAACATTACCGGGTATTGCAGGTATGGTTTTAACAATGGGTATGGCTGTGGATGCCAACGTAATTATTTTTGAAAGAATAAGAGAAGAGTATTCATCAGGCAAAACTATAAAAGCAGCAATTGAAGCTGGATTTAAGCATTCAATGTCTGCTATTTTCGATTCGAACATAACAACTTTCTTTACCGGTATTATTCTTTATCAATTCGGCAGCGGCCCTGTTCAGGGTTTTGCATTAACGCTTATGATTGGTATTGCAACAAGCTTGTTCTCTGCATTGGTAATTGTAAAAGTATTGTTCGAATTCCTTGTTGCAAAAGGTTATAAAGTTAACGTTGGATAAATTTTGAATTGCACCCGGTTTTTTACCGGATGCTTTATAGACAAAAGTAGGAGAAATTAAATAGATGCGACTATTCGAGAATTTAAATATTGATTTCATGAGTAAACGTACTACGTTTTACTTTGTGTCATCTGCTATTATTCTGCTCGGTTTTCTTAGCATTCTTTTCAAAGGATTACAATTTGGAATCGACTTTAAAGGCGGTTCGGAAATTGCGTTGCAATTTTCCAAATCGATTGAAATTTCCGAAGTAAGATCCGAAGTTGAAAAAATAGGTTTGGGTAATGTTGAAGTAAAAACTTTCGGCGGTTCTACAGGTATTTTGGTTAGAACTGAAATGCAGGAAATACCAACTGCCCTTATACCAAAGGTTAAAGAAAGAATTGAATCAATTATTGCAAATACTCTTCCCGGGGCAGGAACTACAATAATTGATTCATCAGCAACTTCTATAACTTATAATTTTACTGAACCGCAGCAAGCAAATATTATGACTAACAGGCTTTACGATGCGGGATTTCAAACCGCTAAAGTTTCGGAAGAAGCCACAAATACAGGCGTTGTTGTACGTCTTGGAATTGCCGATTGGATTAAAGAAAATTTAATGGAAAAATTTTCCGATAATCCGTTTACAGTTCTTAA
>CAZRMG010000357.1:0-3616 GCA_964601095.1 uncultured Melioribacteraceae bacterium
GATCAATAATTCTAATCCCTTGTAAATCCACACCTGCAGCGGCGGCATCTTTTCTTATCTTTTCTTCATTGCCTATTGTAATAATTGAAGCAACGTTTTCTTTAGTCAATATTTCCGCGGCACGCAAAACTCTTTCATCGTGTGATTCCGGAAGTACGATAGTTTTCTTTTTTTGAGAAGCTCGTTCTCTGATTTGTTTTAATAATTCAATTTCAGCCATATTCCTACCATTATTGTTTATTAGTGATGTAAATATAAACAAATTCAAAATCTTGACGTATGTTACATTCACAATCGAAAAAAAATCTTTTCGATTGATATTTAGATTAGAATTGGAAATATTTAATTAACAAATGGGTAACTCTTATGCTTTTAGATAATAAGCAGCTTTATTCGTTGAAAAAGGGTGCATTAATTTTAACAGCATTTGCTGTTCTTGTTTATTTGGGTTACCTGTTTTCTACAATTCTCGCCTTGATTATTATTTCCATTCTTGTCTCGATGATTTTCAATCCTATTGTTGATTTTATAGAAAAGAAAGGTTTTACAAGATGGCTGGCTGTGTTGTTAACATTCTCAACCACCGGCGCACTTTTATTTATTGGGTTCTCCTATTTCGTTCCTAAAATCGCCGGACAGTTAAATACATTATCAAAAGCAATATCGCCGGAAAATTTAAACATGATGATTGGTCAGACGGAAAAAACTTTTAAAACTATTTTCCCTTTTGCCAGCTCGGTTAATTTTGTTGAACGTTTTACAAATTTTTTACAGAGTGTAGTTTTGGGTTGGGTTAATAATCTTAGTAATATTTTTTACAGCTTGGTTTCAGTCATTGCAATTTTAGTCATTGTTCCTTTCATGACGTTCTTCATGTTAAAAGATAATGTAAAGATCTTGCGCGGAGTTATGAATATAATGCCCAATAAATATTTTGAAGTATCGTATTGGGTGATCAAAAAAATTTCAATTCAGCTTTCAAGATTTGTTCGTTCATGGATTCTCGACGCGTTTTTTGTTGGTCTAATGTCGGGTGTCGGACTTGCAATATTAGGAATAAACAATGCTGCATCAATTGGTTTTATAGCGGGCGTTGGGCATTTAATTCCTTACTTCGGCCCGATAATCGGCGGTATTCCGGCAATCGCAATTTCTCTCATTCAATTCGGAAATTTTTCGATGCTTCCAAACATCGTTCTTTTATTCTTAATAATTTATACGATTGATAACGGATTCATTCAACCGAATGTGTTTTCGAAAGGAACAGATTTACACCCGTTGGTTATAATCATTTTGATTATGATCGGGAGCGAACTGCTCGGTATTTTTGGAATGCTTCTTGCCGTTCCGGCAGCGACTGTTTTAAAAACAGCAGCCCGCGAAATTTATTTTGGATATAAGAATTATAAAATTATTCGTGCTTAAAGCCGACTTATTTCTTCATATAAAATTAATATTATCTTATTAACTCAATTCATTTAGGAATATTATGGAAATCAAATTTATAGGAGCCGCCCGTACAGTTACTGGTTCAATGCATTTAATAAAAACCGATAGCGCCACATTTCTACTCGATTGCGGTTTGTACCAGGGCAAAAGAAAAGAAGCATTTGAAATCAACCGTACTTTCGATCACTTCAACCCGAAAGAAATTGATTTTGTTATTCTATCTCATGCCCATATTGATCACGCAGGTAATTTACCTACATTGGTTAAAAAAGGATTTAGCGGAAAAATTTATACAACATTTGCGTCTCGTGATTTATGTACAATTATGCTTCAAGACAGCGCACACATTCAGGAAAAAGATGTTGAATATGTAAACAAAAAAAGAAAGCGCAACAAACAAAATTTATTTGAACCACTTTACACCCAGCAAGATGCCGTCAATACTCTTCAACAATTTGTGGGTTTAAATTATCACCGCGAGTTTGAAGTTGCACCCGGCATAAAACTTACATTCTACGATGCAGGACATATTTTAGGGTCATCCATAGTTCACTTATCAATAACAGAAAATGGTAAAACAACTAAAATTGGTTTCAGCGGCGATCTCGGCAGGCCGAATCTTCCTATACTCCGCGACCCGGAAGCAATCCCCGATGTTGATTTCTGGATTTTCGAAAGCACCTACGGAGGTCGAACTCACGATAACCCGGTAAATGCCGAAGAACAACTTGCAGAAGTAATTCAGAAGGCAATTCAAAGAAAGGCAAAAATTATTTCACCGGCCTTTAGCGTTGGACGAACCCAGGAAATTGTTTATTCTTTGAACAAAATTTTTAACGGAAATAATTTAGGAAGAATTCCTGTTTTCGTTGATAGTCCTCTCGCTGTTAATGCGACAGAGGTTTTCAGGCTTCATCCCGAATGTTATGATGAAGAAACTTATGAATTCATTAGAAGAAACGAAGACCCATTTGGTTTTAATAAGTTGAAATATATTACCGATGTTGCCGATTCAAAAAAAATAAATGAAGTAAAGGGACCATGTTTGATCGTATCAGCTTCGGGAATGTGTGAAAGCGGAAGAATTCTACATCATCTTTTAAATAATATTGAAGACCCGAACAATATAGTTTTAATGGTTGGATATGCAGCTCAACATACGCTTGGCAGAAGAATTATTGATAAAGAGAAAATTGTCAAAATCTTCGGCGATCCTTATAATCTTAACGCTGAAGTTATAGTGCTCGATTCTTTCAGCGCTCATGCCGATGCGGTTGAACTTGTTGATTATTTGAAGGAAGCAGATAAACAAAAACTTCAAAAAGTATTTTTGGTTCACGGTGAATATGATCAGCAGGAACAGTATAAAAAAAATCTTGAAGCAATTGGAATTAAGAATGTTATCATCCCGCAGCGCGGCGACGTTCATAAATTTTAGCTTTTATATTTTTATCATTATGTTTTTAGCCGGGTGCGGCAGAATGGAATTTACAGAACCCGTTGAAAGTAATGTTAAGCCGGAAGTTCCATTGGGCTTGCAGGTTGACGGCGCTTTCGACGGAATGGTTGGAATTTCATGGAATAGAAATTATGAATCGAATGTTTCCGGTTATAATATTTACCGCTCTGTTGAACCCAATCTAAATTTCACACTAATTGGTTTTACCTTAAATAATTATTACGAAGATGCCGGACTCGAATATGATTCCACATATTACTATAAAGTATCTGCAGTAAACAAAGCGGGATTAGAAAGCAATTTAACAAATGCGGTTTTTGCAACGCCAAAAAATCTCTACCCTCCTATTGTACCGTCAACACTAAATATTAATGCAAGAAATCATGAGGATTCGCTCGAGGTTTTTTTAAGCTGGAGCCCATCAATTGATAAGGATATTGCATTCTATGAAATTTACCGCGACACTGTTCAATTCCTTGAACCGGGCGCTGAAAGATTTATTGGGTTTACCGATAAAACAAATTTCACCGATAAAAATGATTTGAAATCCGGTACAACTTATTTTTATAGAATAAGAGCTTATGATAAAGGGGATCTCAAAAGTTCGCTATCCCAAATTGTATCGGATTATATCCTCGACAAACCAATATTAATATCACCATTAGATAAAGCCGAAATAAATAAACTCACAGAATTCAGAATCAAAAC
>CAZRMG010000358.1:0-3595 GCA_964601095.1 uncultured Melioribacteraceae bacterium
TAAAATATTCTTAGGAACGGGCGCAAATCATTTTCAATTTTACGGGCGACTTCAGGCATACCGTCTTTATTAACAAGCGGAAGAATCGCGGCTTTAATAGGAGCAAGTTTTGGATGAAATCTTAAAACACTGCGGACTTCCCCGTTTACTTCTTCTTCATAATAAGCATCAACTAAAAAAGCCATGAAGGAACGGCTTGCGCCCGCCGAAGTTTCAATAATATACGGGATGAATTTTTCTTTCGATTGCTCATCAAAGTACAATTGAGATTTACCCGAATACTCCTGGTGTCTGCCGAGATCAAAATCAGTCCTGTTGTGTATGCCTTCAATTTCACCCCAGCCGAACGGAAATTCGTATTCCATAATGTGCAAGTTTATCTTTCGGGTGATCGTGGAAACGTAATTTTTCCGGTGTCATTCCCAATGATTTAAACCATGCAATTCTTCTTTCTTTCCAACCTTCATAATGCTCTGTATCAGTACCGGGCTTGCAAAAGAATTGCATTTCCATTTGTTCAAATTCGCGTGTGCGGAACAAGAAATTTTTTGTGTTGATTTCATTACGGAATGCTTTTCCTATTTGCGCAATTCCGAACGGAAGTTTTTGACGGCTGGAATTCAATACATTTAAAAAGTTTACAAAAATTCCTTGAGCTGTTTCCGGACGCAGATAAATAATATTTGCAGAATCATCAACCGGTCCGAGAAATGTTTTGAACATCAAATTAAATTTACGCGGCTGTGTGAATGTGCCTTTGTTGCCGCACTGCGGACAACTCAACAATTCCAAAAACTTAGGAGCTGCGTTTTGATCTTCGAGAATAGCAGTAACTTTATCGTCAAGTGTTCCTTCTTTTTCGAGAATAGTAGAGTCGAATTCCTTCACCGCTTTCTCTTTATTCTTTTCCGAAATTAGCTCGGTCAAAGTATCCAAACGGAATCTTGCTTTACATTGTTTGCAGTCAATCATCGGGTCGGTAAAGTTTTCAACGTGTCCGCTTGCTTCCCAAACGCGTGCGTGCATAAGAATCGAGGCATCCAATCCTTCCACGTCTTCGCGGTAGGTCATAGTTTTCCACCATTCTTCCTTAACATTTTTTAGAAGTTCAACGCCGAGCGGGCCGTAATCCCAACAGCCGTTCAAGCCGCCGTAAATTTCACTCGATTGAAATACAAATCCCCTGCGCTTTGACAGCGATACAATTTTTTCTACCGTTTCATTCTGACCCTTTGCGATGATACACCTCTCTGAAATTTTTCCGGCAAATATAAGAAATTGGAAAAGAAGATAGAAATAGAAGAATTTGTTGTAAATGTATAATTATTCATAAACCATAATGAATGAATAGGATAATCTAATTAGGACGGGAATTAACCGGCTTATTTAATTGGGATTGTTATTTTCCAATCATCGAGGAGCTTATTTTGGTTGATGTCTAAAACTTCTAATATTTCTTCTTCTTTTGTAAAGGGTAAAAGTTTCTTAATAATCTCTTTGCCGTATTTTTTTTCAATAAAATTTACAAGTGATCCGCAAACAGCGTAACGATATTTACCGCTCCATGCGGTTTTTAAATCGGCAGGAAGTTTATTCTGTTCTTTTGCTTCAGTTAAACTATTAACACGTGTGCTGTCCATTTGGCCAGAAACCAATACCGCGAGTCCTTCAATAAACCAGCCGAGATTTTCCATCCCCGTAAAATCCGGTATCGGGCTGCTCTGCCCGTGATAAACATGAACAAGCTCGTGTGTAATTAATTTTTGAATATGATTTTTATCATCCGGGTTGTGTTCGCATGCATCTGTTTTCCAAACTTGGGGATCAAGCAAATCCAACCGATGAGCAACACCGCTTGCAATCATCCAGCATTCGGATTTAAAATCCTGAACACCCCAATCCTTTCCCCATTGCTCATCCAAATCTTTTCTTGAAGGAAAAACATAAACATCAAATTTATTCTTAAAGGGTTTTGCGAAATATGTTTCTACAGCTTTAATTCCTACACTTACATATTCCGCCACGCTTTCAGCGGAAGAAGTGTTATCAGCAGAATAATATAAATTATAATTTTGTTCGGATTTATTAAGCCAATTCACATCTTTATTCTGCGAAAGCAAATCTATGCCAAATAAAAAAGTAATCGACAAAACTATTATTAGATTTTTCATTTTACCCAACATGCACTTTAATTCTTGACAGCTTTCATTACGATAAATATTTTATAATTTCATCGCAGGAGAGAACTTTGGCAAAACCTTTTCTCAAGACTTTCAATTCCGGTTCCTGCATTTCGGGGTCGTCCGTTGAGGTTATATCGCTTCCGAATACAACATAAAATCCGCGTTCGTAGGCCTGCCGCGCAGTTGTGCCGCAGCAAAAGTTTGTCATTGTTCCGCAAATAATTACCGTGTCTTTTTTGAGGTTTTTTAGAATTGTTTCGAGCGGTGTATCATAAAACGCGCCGTATGAAGGTTTGCGAATTACAATTTCATCTTCACGCGGTTTTAATTCTTCCCAAATTTTTCCTGCATCGTAGTATTCTGCGTAATCAATATTTATTTCAGGGTATCGGTTCGGCATGAACTTACCGCTTGCGGGTCTATCCAAATAATTATTAGTGCAAGAGAACACAGTGTAAATAACGGGCACTTTTTGTTTCCTGCAGCAATCGATCAGCTTTTTAATTTTCGGTACTTGCCTTGTTGCTTCAGGTATCCAGCTCGGTGCCCAATTTGGTTTTACAAACTCTTCCTGCATATCAATAACAAGTAAAGCACAATTGTCTTTAACTATTGGGAATGAAGCTTCTCCCTTGCTGTACGCATTACGCGCAAGTTTCAATAAATCTTCTTCGGTAATTTTTCCAAGCTCAAGCATGAAATCCCCGGAGTATTTGCAGAATTTTTATAAAAAGATAAAAATAATCTACGGCAGGATTTGATTAATAACCTATCGGAACAGTAAACATAAACTTGCTGCCTTTACCGACTTCACTTTCAACCCAGATTTTACCGCCGTTTTTCTCAACAAATTCTTTGCAAAGAACAAGACCGAATCCGCTACCACGCTCCCCGGCGGTGCCTTCAGCGCTTACAAACTCATCAAGGTTAAAAAGTGCGGCTTTTACTGTTTCGTCAATTCCAATACCGTTATCTTCAACAATAACTTTAATTTCCCTGCCAATTTTTTCTCCCGAAATTTTAACATAGCCGCCTTCATTCGTAAACTTTATTGCATTTGTAATTAAGTTGCGCAATACAGTTTTAATCATATTTTCATCAGCGTAACATGTAATGTTTTCGCCTATATCGGTAGAAAGTTTAATATTTTTGTTTGACGCGGTAGGTTCAAGCAAATAGATATTTTCCTTTATTGCATCGCCGATGTTAATATCAGTACGATTTATCGGAAGTTTATCTGCATAGGATTTTGACCACATTGTAAGATTTTCCAAAAGCTGAACGCTCAAATACGATGCCCTTCTAATACTATCCAAATACGTAAGTTTTTCTTCATCATCAAGTTTATTAAAATCCTGGCGCAATATATCTGTGTAGCCGAATATAACCGTAAACGGTGTCTTTAAATCGTG
>CAZRMG010000359.1:0-3572 GCA_964601095.1 uncultured Melioribacteraceae bacterium
AGCGACCCTCTTTATTCTCAAGAAAGCGATATTTTAGAATTACTATATTTCGCCTATTAAATTAAACGTTATAATTTTTAATGAGTCCAAAAAATATTTTCAGTCCGCTTGTATTTATTCTTAACAAACCTTTCCCTTTTGAATATGATTTTAAGAACAACATATATTATTCATTGTTTTTTGGTTTGTTTGTAGCGGCTTTTCTAATAATTTTCCAACCGTTTGGGATTAATGAGGATGAACCTTTTCGGCAATTATTTTGGCTCCTTTGCGGCTACGGGGCTCTTACAAGTGTAATATTATTTGTAAATACAAACCTGCTATACATAATCTTTTTGAAATATCGAAATGAATCCGATTGGAAAGTAAAACATGAATTGCTTTTTATTTGTTATATCATCTTTTCGATAGCAACAGCAAATACTATATATAATTCTATTACCGAAAATTTTCCGCTAACCTTTTCGCATATACTAAATTTTACATATCAAACATTTCTTGTGGGTTTTATACCGATGATGATTTCGGCACTGATTATTTACAACCGGAAACTTAAAAGAAATTTGGCGGATGCAAGGAAGTTAAACGAAAATTTCAATCCGCAGAAACAAAAACACACTTCCGTTAAAATTAGTATTACAGCTGAAACCGGAAAAGATAATTTTACTTTGAACATCAGCGACCTGTACTTTATAAAATCGGCGGGTAATTATGTAGAAATTTACTATACTGAAAACTCTGCAATAAAAAGCAAGCTTATAAGAACAAGTCTTAAAAAGGCGGAAGAGTTGTTATCCGGTTACCAATTTATATTTAAATGCCATCGCACATATATTGTAAATCTCGATAAAGTTAAAAACATATCAGGTAATTCCCAGGGGTATCTGCTTAATTTGGAAGATAACGGTTATTCTGTTCCGGTAGCCCGATCTTTGAATAAAGAACTTAAAGAACGTCTGCTCCATTAAATTGGTTTGCAGTTCGTAACAAATATTTAACCATTCATCCCAAAGTAAAATAGTTTATGCGAAGCACATTTATATTTGCGCCGCTTAAATTAAATACCCCGCCGCAGAGCAGAGGGGTTTCAGATGTCATGCCGGACTTGATCCGGCATCCAGTTTAGATTTCTGGATTCCGGCTTCCGCCGGAATGACGACTCGCCGCCAGCAAGCGCGAAGGCGGATTAAAAATGAGGATAAAATCATGACTCTTAAATATTTGTTGATACTTACATTCATTTCTGTAATTAACTTTGCGCAAACCGGAAACCTACGCGGAAAAGTTATTGATTCCGAAAGCAAACAGCCGCTGATAGGAGTAAATGTTATAATAAAGAATACGGATTATGGCGCGGCGACCAATGAAGCCGGTGAATATGTAATTAATAAAATACCTGTCGGGATTTACGAAGTTAGCTTTTCTTACATTGGATATTCTGGCAGAACTATTCCGGATGTTGTAATCAAATCTAACAAAATTGTTTATTTGAACAACGAAATGCAGCCCGCTGCAATTGAAGGAAAAGAGATAATCGTTACTTCCGGATATTTTAAATACACTCAAAATTCGGTTGTCAGCGCCCAATCTCTTTCGTTTGAAGAAATTAGAAGAAATCCAGGTGCAAGGGAAGATGTAAGCCGGATGGTTCAAAATTTACCCGGCGTTAATCCGTCCAACGATGACCGGAATGACTTGCTTATCCGCGGTGGAAGTCCTACCGAAGTATTATTTGTTATCGACGATTTTGAAGTTGCAAACCCCAATCATTTTGGAACGCAAGGTTCTACCGGCGGACCAATTTCGATGATAAATAACGAGTTTGTTGAAAATATAGATTTCTACTCCGGCGGATTTACATCTGCTTATTCAAACAAACTTTCGGGAGTGATGGATATCCGTTTCCGCGAAGGCAATCGAAACGCAACGGACGGAAAGCTCGATCTTAGTTTTGCCGGAGCCGGCGGATATTTCGAAACTCCAATTAACGAAAAGGGATCAATACTTTTAGGAGTTCATCGTAGTTTTCTTGATCTTTTCGAAAATCTTTTTGATTACGGCGGCGTACCCATTTACAATAATCTCCAGGGAAAAATAACTTACGATATAAACAACAGCCAAAAACTTTCCGCAGTTTTTCTTGCTGGCGATGATAAAATTGAAATGGACGAAGGCGCCGATGTGGAGGACTTTAATATTGGAGTAAAAGACAGCGCCGATTATGATAAAACCATTTTCAAATCGCAGCAATTAATAAGCGGGATTAAACTTCAATCTTTTTGGTCGTCGGGGTTTTACACTTTAATGACAATCAGTCATAATTACAATAAATTTTATACGGATAATAATATCATTTATGTAGAAGGGATACGCGAACAGGGAAAGGATGAAGTGACCGGTGAAAGAAATTATTTTGAAAAAGATGTTTACGATAATTCTTCAATAGAAAACATAAGCACAATAAAACTTTCTGCAAATATGCTTTCCGGTCAATCGATTATTACTTCGGGGATGTACGCAAAAATAAACTCGCTGGATTACAATATTACCTACGTTCCCGAAGACCCTATGGATATTGATAAATACGGGCAGCTTCCAAAACCATATACTATAAAGTACAACATAAATAACCGTCTTAAATACGGAGCGTTTTTAAATTGGAACCAGAAGTTTGCGGAAAGGTTTACTTTAAACGCGGGATTAAGAGCCGACAGGTTCGAATTGATAAACAGTCTTAGCGTTAGTCCGAGAATAAATCTCGAATATAAAATAAATGAAAGATTTAATATTCACTCCGGCTACGGAATATATTATCAAAACCCGGAAATGATTTGGATATTAAGCGATGAAGGTAACCGGAATACATTAAAGGATATTAAATGTACACATTATATTATTGGAACCGACTACATCTTACTGCCGAGTTTAAAATTAACTGTTGAAGCTTATCTTAAAAATTATGCCGACTATCCGGTCTCTGCCGATTCAGGTTATTCAATGGTTTCGCTGGCAAATACAGGCACCGATTATGGAAATAATTTAACTTCCAATAAGCTTGTTAGTAAAGGCGAAGGGAGAGGGTACGGTTTCGAACTTATGCTTCAGAAAAAAATGTCTGATGATTTTTACGGGATAATTAGTTATTCATGGTCGGATATAAAGCATAAAGCGTTAGACGGTAAATTAAGAAGAGGTGCTTACGACAATAAAAATGTATTAAATGTAGTTTTAGGATACCGCATTTCCGATAACTACGAGATTAGTGCAAAGTTCCGATATTCGGGCGGAAACCCCTATACGCCTTATGATATTGAAGCATCAAAAGCTTCCGGTCGCGGACTGTACAACTTATCGGCAATAAATTCCGCAGTATATCCTTCTTATCAAAGGTTCGACCTTAGATTTGACCACCGGGATTTTTTCGAAGCAGGTACATTAATTGAATATATTTCTGTTGAAAATGTGTTTGGCAGGAAAAACGTTTTATACCATAAATGGGATAGTAAAACCGAAAAAATAAAATATAATTATCAGATTGGTTTATTTATCGTCGGCGGTATAAGCTTCGAGTT
>CAZRMG010000360.1:0-3558 GCA_964601095.1 uncultured Melioribacteraceae bacterium
CAGATATTATGCAAGTTTATATAGAATCGACGGCTACTAGAGACACCGCAACGGGATGAAATTTTCAGGAACATATCAATACATTTCCGTTAACGACGCCAACGAGGGAAGCGATTTCAATTTGAGAATCGGGAAATATTTTTACCGCGACCTCGCCTTCGGTTACGAATACAATTATGCTAATTACAGGTACAAAGCAAGTTATTATTATTCGCCGACAAATTTTGAATCGCACAGTATTTGGATTGATAATGAACTTGAGAACAAAAACGAGTTGCGTGTTACAATCGGCGGCAAACTCGGTTTTATTGCACGCAATAAATTTTTACTTATGGAAGGACACCTTGATTTCTATTATCAACCATTGAGAAATTTATTAATCTCCGGCAGACTTGGCGCGGGAAGCACAACACGAGACGATTCAAGCTACAGGTATTTTTCAGGGCAACTTTCGGCATATTGGACTATATTCTAATCCATTATTTCACCAATCAGAATTTCAATCAATGAAAAAATTTTTTGCAATACTAATCATAAACATTGCATTTATAAGTATTCAAGCGCAAAACTTAAAATTGTACGGCGATGCAAAACCCGGAGGAATTGTTATCGGAAACGCCGATAGCATTAAAACTGTTTTTTTAGATAAGAAAAAACTTCAAGTTGATGAAAGCGGGTATTTTATTTTTGGGTTCGACCGCAATGCTAAAGGAACTCATGTTTTAAAAGTCAGGTACACAAATAAGAAATCAGAAACTAAAAAATTTGTTCTTCCTAAAAGGAAATACGAAATACAAAAACTGCGCGTATCGGGCAAGTATGTTAATCCGCCAAAAGATGTTTTAAACCGTATCGAGGAAGAAGCCAAGGAAATGAAACTTGCACGAAAGAAAGTTGGAATAATTGATTCTGCATTTTATTCTTCCGGTTTTATATCCCCGGTCGATAACCCGAGGATTACAAGCGTTTTCGGCAGTCAAAGAATATTAAATGGAGTACGGAAAAAACCTCACAACGGGATCGATTACGGAGCCGATGAAGGAACGCCTGTCTATTCTATAAGCGATGGAAAAGTAATTTTAGCAGGCGAAGACTTTTATTACAATGGAAATTTTGTTTTGCTTTCTCACGGACAAGGATTAACAAGTATATATCTTCACCTTAGTAAACTAGATGTAAAAAACGGCGATAAAGTTTTAAAGGGACAAAAAATAGGCGAAGTGGGAGATACCGGTCGTTCTACCGCTGCCCATTTACATCTTGGGGTGCAATGGTTTAATAAACAAATCGATCCGTTAAGCGCAATCGAAATGAAATTTCCGTAAAGAATGGAACACTGATTACTATGATTGTTTATGAACGACAATGATCTTTAAAATCATAACCAATCACAATAACTTGCCTGCGGTAAGCAGGTCTGCGTTCTATTATTTTTTTTATTATTGAAGGAATCAAGATGAAAAAATTAATCGTAATTCTCTTATTAAGTGTTCTTCTTTATTCTTGCAGTTCTGTAAAAGAAAACGCACTAACTCAAGTTTCAACAATTGATGCCTTGCTCGCCGGTTATTACGACGGCGTAATTCAACTCGACGAATTAGCAAAATACGGTGATTTCGGAATCGGTACATTCGATAGACTCGACGGAGAAATGATTGTGCTCGACGGAATTATTTACCAATTCAAAGCAGATGGGAAAATTCATAAAGCCGATTTAGAAGGGACATCTCCTTTTGCATCGGTTGTTAATTTTAAAAGCAATTTAATTTTGCCGGTTAAATCCATAAAAAACTATAACGATTTTCAAACCATTATCGACAGCACAATAAAGAATAAAAACTTATTCTACGCGGTAAAGGTAACGGGTACGTTTTCCTACATAAAAACTCGAACAGTTCCCCCACAGGAAAAACCGTACAAACCATTAAGCGAAGTAACAAAGACACAACCCGTCTTCGAAAAGAAAGAACAGACGGGAACGTTAGTCGGCTTCCGGCTGCCTGCGTTTACTTCCGGTGTGAATGTACCCGGTTATCATCTTCACTTCTTATCTTCCGATAAAACTTTCGGGGGACACGTTTTGGAATTTACAATTGATGAGGCAAATGTCGAGATTCAAGAAATCAACAACTTCTATATGACATTGCCCGAAGATGATTCGGCTTTCGGAAATATTGATTTGAGTAAAGATAGGACAAAAGAACTGCATGAAGTGGAAAAGTAATTAATAATGTCGTTAGGAATTATTAATCTTGTGTAATAAAAAATTTTTAAAAGATGAAAGACCCGATTGAAAGAACAATTACGAATACCGGTATTATTGATAATATTCCCCGCGATGAATTAATAAAACTCCATAGGTTGTTAAAGTCCGTCAAATTAAAAAAGGATGGATATTTCCTTCGTGCCGGCGAAATACCCAAACGTATCGGGTTTAATGTTTCGGGTTTATTAAGGTTATTTTATATAGACCACAATGGTAAAGATATAACAAAACACTTTTGCGTAGAGAACAGTCTGGCTATATCGTACAGCGCATTTATAAAAAAAGAGCCGTCAAAGTTTAGTATTCAAGCTCTCGAGGATACTAAGCTTCTCACCTTTACTTATGATGATTATATTAGCTTATTGAACAGCAACGTATGCTGGCAGATAGCCGCTAAAAAACTTGCCGAGTTAATTTTTATTCTCAAGGAAAACCGCGAAGCTGAACTTCTTCTGCTTGATGCTAACGGCAGATATCAAAATTTCATTAACGACTTCCCCACCCTGTTAAACAGAATACCGCAATATTATATCGCTTCATACCTGCGAATAACCCCCGAATCGTTAAGCCGTATAAGGGCGAACTATAAAAATTAACATACATCAATGACCGGCTTTTTGACTTGATATATGTTTGGGATGAATTTTATTCCAAACAATCAGGTTACTATGAAAATAAAAGGTATTGAAGTAATTAAGAACGGTCTGATTGCCGGAATCATAAGTTGTATGATTTCGGTACTGTTAAATTATTTCGTTCTGCCGTTTCCTAAAAGTTTTATCGCCAATGTTATTGGTCATGGAATCGGCGGTTTTTTCTGCGGCTTCTTTTCCGCTGTTATCGGAATATTGATTTATGCAAATCATGTTAAACGAAATCCTAATTAATCAATACTCAGTTTGTGATTATGACTTCTATAAAAAATATTGTGATAACAGGTGCATCTAAAGGACTCGGCAAAGAACTTGCCATAAAACTAAGCCGTGGTAATAACAACTTGATACTTGCTGCTCGCAACAAAGACGGATTGGAAACAGTACAAAAAGAAATTTATGCACAAACAGGTAAGTCTCCTTTAATAATAACATGCGACGTGTCAAGTGAAAGCGATGTAAAAAATATGACCGGTATTATACGTGAATATTATAACCATATTGATGTGCTGGTTAATAATGCCGGTATCAGTATTCCAAAGTTATTAGAAGAGATGACCAGCGAGGAAATGAGAAAACATTTTGAAACAAATTTTTTTGGAGTCATCTACTGTATTAAAGCTTTACTGCCCTTGTTAA
>CAZRMG010000361.1:0-3548 GCA_964601095.1 uncultured Melioribacteraceae bacterium
AAGGTCTGGCAAAAGGGTTTTCGGACGGGAGTTCGACTCTCCCCGCCTCCACCAAGTGAGGGATTTAGAGAAAATCTAAATCCCTTTTACTTATCTAAAAAGGGCTTTAATTAGGCACTTTTAAACCGATTCTCTGCTTTGTTGATGAGAAAATCTTCTCAATATTGAAAATAGAAATAGCAAATTTGAGAATAAAGATGGACACGAAAATAGACATGGCTTGCGAGAAATGGACACGTCATAGTATTTTTGCGCCTTTGTTTTACCCCGCGCAAGGGCAATAGGCAGAGAAAACAAGGATTGAAATTAAGGGTAGGACAGATTAGACAAAACTATACGAAAATCAGGGAGTTGCAATGCATCAAGCATGCACATATTATAGCTAAAGATTGGAATCATGCTATTAATAAAACTAGATTTTTGTTGCTATAATTAAATAATAAAAACTAATATAGTCATATCGATTTACTTGATTCTTGCGTTAATTGCAATATTACGGAGGATGAAATGAGACATAACATATTTCGAGAACTTAGAGATTTAAGGTTGCGGGTTGATGTGGTAAATTCTTTGATTGCGGGGAGAGATTTATTACAGGAAATTGAACAAGAACAAAACGAAAAAGAAGTTGATTCTATTGTATTGTGTTGCGAACTCGAGCCTAGCATTGGATGCTTATTAATAGTAGTCAGAATCCTTATCTATCCTCTTATATTGAGCATTACATTTATTTCTTCTCTTGCGCGGGAGTTATTTAAGTATTATAAAAAACAAAAGTTGAGGAATCGCAAGGCGAATATAAGCAGAGTAGTGAATCCGGAAGACAGAAATAAAACGTTAGATGCTTTATATACAGAATTAGATTTGCTAAATGAAAAGATAAGAAAACTCAAGCGAAAAAGAAACAGAGATGTTCTTCTTGGCGCTCTAATTGCGATTCTCACAGCTATTATTGCGGGGTTGCTTATTGAGATTATTTTACCAAGGTTACAATCAATTTTCCCTAATGTGTTTCTTTTGAACAGATAGTACTATCAAATAACTGCATAGCAACTTATGAGCAAAGTCGATGAATTACAAGAATTAGAAATTTCCAGCTCGTATTGAGAACATTTTGGGGTAATGATATTAAATACTTGTTGTTCGAAAAATGCGAAAATTTTATTAATATGTAAGAAAAGACATTTATGAAAATTTTCACTTTTTTTCTTTTGCTCACTCTTGCGCGGGCGGGTAGATATGAGGTTTAGCGAAATTTGCGAAAATCTTATTTATATATAGAAAACGCTAAAAAAAGAGATTTTCGCATTTTCAACCTTAGCGAAAATCCCTATTTAGTTATTGAGCTAGAAAAGATTATCGCACCGCACCAATTAACTTTACGGCTCGGCGCAAATAACGTTAAGATTTTAGTGCGCTATTGCTTTTAATAATTAAATACGCTAAATTACAAGTAAATCCATTTAATCAAAGGGGTGAAAAAATATTTTGTTCTAAGTTATTGTTATTAGGAAATGTGGGGATGTTCAAGTAGGTGAAATACTTGAAGTATATGGGATTTCAATTGCGCACATGAGTCAAGATACTTTTATCGCATATAGTTCTAAATATGCAAATTTTCTTCCAATTGAAGCAAGCTACTGTAAACCCTATATAGAATAACCGTAAGGAGTAAAGTTTTATGCTATTTAAGGTTCGCGCACGTTGTAAACTGGGTAAAATAAAAGCTGGTGATATACTTGAAGTGTATGGAGTTGCTTTTAGTAATTGCAATGCAGTATTTATTATTTACTCCGATAGCGATGGATATTTTCTTTGGTATCCTATAGAGAACTTTACAAAAATATAAGTGTTTTGTCCTGCATTATTTCCCCAACTCCACAACCGGAATATAGTAACACCTACAATTAGATGAATTGAAAATTGCGGTTCATCTCCAATGGCGAACCGCTTTTCGCTATACTCCGCGCAATCTTCCCCTAAATATTCTTTTAATCTTTCCCTTTTCTCTTGCCGCGCGAAGCGCACACAGCATAGAAGATTTGCGCATATTAGACAGGAAGGTGTATTTGAAAGTTACCGTTCTAATTGCTTAAGGAATGGAATCAACACAGAAACTATGAAAGTAAAGACAGATATTCCAATTGCTATAGATGAAAAAATGAAAGGTATGCGCTTATCAATAATAAACTCAAATCTATCTTTCCTATAATTATTTAATGCTACTTTTCCTTTATCTGTAACACTTCCATCTTGATTATTGATAAGCCCTTGTTCCAATAAATCATTACACGCACATCTAAATTCTTCTCCAGAACATTTCAGATCCGAAGTATATTCTTGAAAAAAATTCAATTCATTCATACTATCATAATGAATCAACAATTTAGCGTAAATAATACTCTTTGCGTTAACAAAATAAATCTTTTTAAAATTCTCTTTTGAAGTTTAGAAATCATAAAAAACATTCACAACTTTCTTTAGTTTGGTTTGAGTTAAGGAACGGCTCGCGCACTTCCTTATTATATTTTTCTTATGAAAACGTTCTAAGTTTGCCAAAAGAGTAAATATCATTATTGAATTTAGAATTGCTATCTAGCTTTATCAATAATACGTTGCCATAAGTTTGTAATATCTCAACCCTCTTTATATCATCGGTTTCCTCAATGCTTTCTACATCTGGCGCGGACATATGATACTTAATGGTATAAAGCAATCGGCCACTAGTGAGTAGATAATACCAATCATAATAATACTCATTAGACATAGTATTCGGTTTAATTCTATAATATATTGATTCTTTTACTTTCCCTGAACGAATAATACCTACTTCAATCAGGCACCAACCATTTGCGAGTTTTTGATTGACATATGAGACATTGTTGCTTATTTCCGTTTTATCTGTTAGAAGCACCTTATTAAATACCTTTCTTTTTTCTTTCACAGTAGCACTTGGTATTTGCGTTTTCAAGGCGAACGATAGACCCAAATGGGTAAGTTTAGGGAAATTTCATGGGTTATATTAATTGTGTTCATACCTTATCACTTTAAGCAATAGAAATGCGCTTTCTTACTTCGTAGAAGCACGAAAAAAATAGAGGGGCAAAACTACAAAATTACATATATTTGTAAGAAGAAAAACAGAGCCACCATACATTCATTAAAAGTATAAATTTGACAAATGGTGAAATTTCTGGTTTAATAACTTAATTTATAAGTAATAAATATATTTATGCGCTTTCAAAATATAGTGAACGGCCTAAGCATAGAGCGAGTTTTGCGCCCGTTCTATATTTTTTGTGGTGCTGTCTTACTTACAATAAATTTTAAACAAGAGAGGTAGATAAATGATACTTCAAGAGAAAATCACCAGACTGGGGCTGATTCCTTTTTTGGTTGCGCCTGTTTTGCCCGAATTCTATGCGCGATGAACTGCGCATGTTCCCTGCAAGCAGTTTGAAACGCTCGAATCCGATTTCAAAGTAGAAGATATGGTAAAATGCGCTAAAAATCGACAATGACAGTATATTTCACACAGGTATATAATT
>CAZRMG010000362.1:0-3540 GCA_964601095.1 uncultured Melioribacteraceae bacterium
GAACTATGCAAGGATGCTCTTTTCTTTATTTCTTTAGACATAGTTATTTCTCCTCACTATTTTCCACTTTCCGCCTTTCGCAGGGCCGATACGTGCCAGACGTCTTTCGTTCGTTTTCTCCGACACTTTCTCCGACGTTTTCTCCGACGTTGACAGGCTTTCTGTAATGGCCAAAGATGCCTGTAAAATACTGATCCGGGTTATCCGTCGAAGCCTGAGCGCTCGAGTCGCCCTCTGCACCATCGACAACTTCCCGAGCGCCAAGGAAATATCGGCGACCAGGTTGAGTATTTCAGGGGTAATGGTAAAAGGTGGGCGGTAGGGGGTCATGCTTATATCCTTTGAAAGATGAAATGCTTAGTCTTTTTGGGATAAGGGCTTGGTGCAAATACTGCACATGCTACCTTTTTCCTTAATTCATTTTCGAAATTGATTTTACCTTTGGTTGTTTTAAAGAGCACGATTTTGGAAAATTTTCCAGGGTTGTTATTGTTTGATAGCATAACGCATCTCTCTTTGCTTAAAGGCCTTATCACCACCCTCAAGAATATTGCAAACACGTTCTCTTATGCCTAATGGTTCAATAGAACTTGTATTCTCAATAGAACCAGAATTATAGTAAAGAACTTCATCCTGATTATTTGCAATTATTATCTGTTCCGCATCCGCATTAACAACAAGGTTTGCATTATGTGTGGCGATAATTACTTGTCGGTAATTTTTAATTAATCGAAAAATAGGTACCAATTCTCTCATAATGAAATCGTTGTCCAAGTCATCTTCAGGCTGATCAAAAATAAAAGGGCTACCAAAAGGATCCGTTGCTAATTTCATACAGACATAAAAAGTGCCACGTTGACCAACAGAAAGCTTTGACGGAGGTTTGCCAAGATAAGTAATCACAGGCCGAGTGTTTAGATAATTTTTTCTATAGGGGTAAAGATAAAGATACTGAAAAATATTATATGTACTTTTTAAGAAATACTCTTTTTGATTATAAAATTCATTTATAGAAATGTATGCATCGCCGTTAGCAATAATTTTTTCGTTTCTTAAAAGCCTTAAATAATCATCATAGCAATTGACATTGAACTTACTTCTAATTCTTTGTTCTTGGGATTCAGTGCCAGTTGCCCTAAACTTTGAACCGTTTAATATCTCTGAAAGTCCTCTATAGAATTCTTCAATATTGAAATGTATTTCACCCTTAATGGAAATATTGGATAGCAGCTTTTCTACAATACTTTTTTGCTCATCAGTCCAACTCTCTTTACCAACGAATAGTGTATTGAACGCAGTATTAATGCTGTTTAATTCTGACGAAAGATGTGTCTCAATTTTATCTACTAACTGAATACGATGATTAATATCAGTTTCTATAGAAGTTAGCTTATCGTCATATTCTTCAATCTTTTTGCTCGCATCATCAATTTCAAGCTGATATTGTGCAATTTTTTGCAAGAGACCTGATATATCTTGCTTTATTCCCTGTTGTCTAAAAACATCTTCAATTTCGCCATTTACAAGAGTATAACTTAAAACATCTTTTTTAAGTTTCTCGATATTTTTATCTACCAATAAATCGATATCGTTGAAATTGACTACAGGCAAACGTTCGATGTCTATTTTAAGTTTATTAACTTCTTCTATTTCCCGATTTAGTTCTAATTTGTAGGACGCCAGTGAAGTTTTAAAATCTGTTAACCTTGATATCGCTGAGTTTCGTGAATTGATTTCTTGTTGGTTCTTCTGGTATCTTTCAATATTTTCTTTATTTTGCTCAGTGGTAATAGTACTTATTAAAGATTGGTTTGATTTGATAATATCTTCATTATATTGGCGATCGTTTATTAATAGATCCTCTTCATTTTTCAGTTCAAACCATGCTAGAGTTTTATCAATACGGTTAATAATTGCAGAAAATTCCTGATCGTAGTCTGGTGCCCGACTAGTTACATCGATACCAAGCAATCTTTTAATAGCCTCACTAAGAGCCTCTGGTTTCTTAGCGATTTCCTTTATTTCTCCTTGTCTCACATGTAGATAGTCAAGTTTCGCCTCACTCCTATTATCATAAGAATACTCTATCTCAGATCTATCAGATTTTGAAAAAACAAGTTCCATATTCCCAGGGGCGATTTCTTCTAGACGATCATCATTACCCACATCATCATTAAACAGCTTATATATACAATCAAGTAGTATACTTTTTCCTGTCCCACGCCCTCCAATTAATGCTATCAACCCAGGATTAAGGGCAAGCGTTGTATTCTTGAATGATGGCGTACCTCCACTAACCGCTTGTCCAGTAACAGTTATAGAATTGAAATATGGCTTTAAAAAATCGAATGCAGGATTGGCCTCTTGAATGCGAACTCGATCTTCGGGTTCAAAAATTACTTGTTTTAGTCCCTCGAATGTAGGATCAGCTTTGATCCAACAAAACTTGTTATTTGCCGGTATAAATAATTTATCCTCGGTATGAGCATCAGAACCATGAATACAAGCCTTAATTGAACCACACTTTGATATTACGGTTTCTTGCGAATCTATGCTTTTCCCTAAAAAGTAGGTTCGGTCCTTTTCATTTCCAGAGAAAACTATATCAGCGAGTTTGTAAATCGCACGTCGAAGACCATCCAAACTTCCTGGCTCTACATTTTCAAATAAATCGTAATGTTTTTGAAGTCCTGATGCACCATCATTACTATTATTACTTACTGCGATAATCACATTCTCTCTGAAATTTCTATTTTGCTCATACAGTTCTTGAAGACGCTCATGTGATACCACAAAGCTGTTAATACCTTTCTTAAAAGCATTATTATCATCAAGATTATTGTCTATCGATCTACCTAGGCCAATCATTCCAGCACGATTCATAAGATAATTATTCCCCGGACCTGCTGAGTGCTTAAGTGAAGAGAAAAAATCATTTTCAAGTGAATCAACATAATTAGGGTCAAAAATGCAATGTATATTAACTAATTTTCCGCTGTCTGTTACTGGGAGCATCCTTAATTCAACATTCGGTAAAAGTAAGATTGACTCAATTCGTTTTTGCTCTTCTTTAGTAAAACCAGATGAATCATCTAAGGACTGTACAAAATTAATAACTTTATTATAATTTTCTATTGAAAAGTAATCTGTAATTCCAATGACTGCAATTTCTTTATCCAGAGCTTTGCGGAATAGCGTCTGACAGAATTGGAAATAATCGGAGCTATAATAATTATCCGCTTTTAATGTTCCTTTTGTATGAACATGAAGATCCCATCTACGCCATTCAGAACCTCTTTTAAAATTTGACATTAGCTTTCTCCGTATAAACGTCAAGCCTCACTTCACCAGACATCAGCTTAGGTAGAAGCGTGTCACGCATTTTTTCAAGGGTTCGGATTTGCTTACGATTTTTGTTCATCTTCATGAAAATCGGTTCGGCCGCTACATTGAAGGATTCGATATAGCTGTCATCAATATGTGGGCAAGGAAAATTGAAAATGTCAGCCGGATCAATTCGTTGATGACTTCCACTCGTAC
>CAZRMG010000363.1:0-3533 GCA_964601095.1 uncultured Melioribacteraceae bacterium
CATGTAAAAGAACAATCTTTCCGCGTAGATCCGATTTTTCAAGTTCGATAATACTTGAAATAGGAATGAGTTCTGATTCTACTTCACAGCCCAACGAGTACGGACTGACAAAAGCATTAAAATCTTTGTCTTCCACTTTTAAGGCAACACCGCCTTCTTTCCAGTCGATTGCATCAAACTCATGCGAACTTGTTTGCCAGCCAAAAGAAGATATTTCTTTTTCAAAAAAAGAAGTGGCAGTTCTGTTACCTTCACTTCCAACGCAGCGTTCAGGTATTTCAACACATAGAGTATGTAAGTAGTGTTCGCATTTCTTTTCGAAATGAGTATCGATCATATTAACTCCGGTATTAGTTATTAAATAAGAAAGCGAAATTAATTGAAAAGCGCTTTTGTGAATTGTATAAATCCGACATACGTTAAGCTGATAGCTTTAAGTATTCACCCGGAGTGTAGCCGCTGAATTTTTTAAATGTACGGATAAAGTGTGATTGATCGTAATAACCGGAGGAGTAAGTAATGTTTGTTAAATTATGATTTCTTTGCAATGAAATAAAAGTTCTTTTAAAACGCATAATTTCAGCAAAACTTTTAGGCGCGAGTCCAACATAATCTTTAAAGATTCTTTCGAACTGTCTTTCACTTAAAGAATACTTTCCAGCAATTTGTATAATTGATGGACAATTTACAGAACTTTCGAATATTTCCACGCTATCTTTGATAATACTAAAATGGTAATTATTAGGCATGTTAATTTGTTTAATCAAAAAATCTTCAAAGATTTTTATTCTTTCGTTTACATTAGCCGCGCTACGAATTTTGTTCTCAATTGATTTAAAGCTCTGGTTTATGTCGCTTAGGTCAAAAGAATGCTGTAATAATTCATATGGTGCGATGTGAAGAAAAGAACCGATGGCATATGGTTGGAAAACTATTCCAAATAATCCTGAATTTTCATCGGCAATGACATCTTTATAAGATGTCATTTGGCAGCATACAATACTTTGCGGTTGGGTAATAATATTATCCCCGTAAATTTCTTTAAATGGATTGCCGTAGTGAAAGATTATTTGGGATTCACCGCATGGGTACAATCTTTCCTTATGCATACCTTTATCTTTTTCAAGAGTCCAGTAGCACTTCACGATATTTGATAACTTGGCAGCCGGGAGTATTGTTTCTATTTTCATTTGTGCAAAAATAAGAAATAAAAGAGCGGAGAATAAAACTCCGCTGTTTAGCTATAACGATAAAATTGCTTTTACGCCTTCAACCGGAATAAATGTTTGTTTGGATATTTCTTCGGGAGTAAGGTTTTCGGAGGATAATCTTTTAACAACTGCGGGCATCGGTTCCGCGATTTCAACAATGAATTTATCAGGGTCGTAAATTCTAAATACACGTTGTTTCCATGGCTGTTCAATTATCCCGTGTATAACTTCCACATTATTAGAGGCAATACTATCCCAAATATTTTGAAGTTCTTCAGTTTCGAAATAAATCTCCGAGTTGAGATTTGAAATTGGAGCGTCAGTAGTTTTGCCGAAGACAACATTTAACGCATAATCTTTCTGCCAAAGGGCTAATTTACTTTTAAATCCTACGTTTGCGCCAAAGTCCATCTCTATTTCTTGAGATAAAACTTCCGTATAAAATTTTTTTGATTTTTCAATATCTTTCACAAAAATTACGAATGAGATGAGTTTAAGCTTTCCCATTTTGTTTCCCCTGGAATATTGGATTATAGTCTTTATTTATTAATGAAAATATTTCTATTAACTTGTTCAAAATTCTTAATCACATCATAACTATAATTACTATAATCATCTCCGTTTGAGTTGATAATAATTATTTTGCCCGCGCCGGCTTTTTCGGCGGCTTCAATTCCCGCGTATGAATCTTCAAATATTACAACCTCGCTTGGTTTTTTGCCCAATCTTTTAATCGCAGTTTGGAAAATCTCAGGATCGGGTTTACTCTTTATAGATCCGTCGTTGAAAATAACCTGCTTTTGTGTAAACCAATTTTCAAGATGAAGATATGAAAAATAGAAATCTATATTTCCTTTGCCCGATGAAGTAGCTATATCATAATCAATATTGTCGTTGCGAAGAAATTGTATAAAATCAATTGCGCCGGGCGCGAAACCGAGTCCGCTTTTTAAGTACAACGACTGGTAAATCTTTTCTTTCTCCAAGCTGTATTTATCGAGCAGAGTTTTTTCCAGGTTAGTTCTAAAAATAATGTTCAATATTTCCTTGTTTGTTTTGCCGTGTATGTATTTCGCTTTGTCGTCGTCCGATAATGTTAAGTTATGCCCGGAAAGAAAAATATCCCACGCCTCGTTGTGAAGTTTTGTATCCCAGAATATCGTTCCGTTGAAATCGAAGATAACACCCGTGAATTTTTTGTTTTGCATAAATCCATATATGATTATTTGAAGAGCCGAAAAATAAGAAACGCCGGCGATATAAAAGAGAATCAACGAATCTATAATTTCGATAGATACACAATTATTTGTCTTTTTCTTCGTAAAGTATGAAAAGCTTAAATAAATGTAATGGGTTATTTAACAAGAAATTAATTCAAACAAAAAAAATAACCCGCGGTGTAAGCCACGGGTTCAAAATATTATTTAATAATTGTAAACTTAACCGTTTCTTTTATAGCCGAAGCAAAAACGCCAACGCCGTCACCTTCGAAAATAACTATAGGTTCGTGAAAGTTGCCGTCCATTTCCATTACATTCGATGCGGTAAAGAGATAATAACGGAAGTTAACGTCTCCCGCGTAAACAGTTACCGTGTAAGGACTATAAAACCATGTATCATACCCTTGGACGTTATAGGAATAATCGGTAACAATGTTTGAGTTGATATCGCTTACAACATTGTATTGATAGCGATATGTGTTGTAATTATCGAGCAGGTCTTCTTCGCTCATGCCGGGGAAGAAAGGATTATCGAAAATGAAATTTTTTATTCCGGCGGAATCTGCCATCAAAGAAAAGACATAAAGATCGGTACCGGGTGAAGTTTTAAAATCAATTTTAAGCGGCGATTGCCTGTATTTAACCGTGCCTAAATCTTTATTGATAATCTCAAATCCCTTTTTCGGAGTGGTTGTAACCGATGAAGTTTGTAATTCTTTACCGTCTATTACCGCGCTTACCTCGAGCTTGTAAGTGGTTTCGTAATCTACGGTGATTTGATTGTTGAAATATGTTTTAGTAACCGCATCAAATTCCAACGGTATGCCGTTGATTGTTGCAACAACATTATTTCCTCCGGGTGAAAGGAAAAGATTGTTCATATCCTGGTATTTGTTCAATCCAAAGTTTCTTGTAAGGCGTATATTCTGAACTGTTTCACCGCAGAACAAGTAAGCTTCTACGGCAATCTTAGGTTCGTACGATGAATTGGTAATTTCAACATCGGGGTCGCCGCATTTTGAAAATATAAACACTATTAATAGAAGCGAAAATAATTTTATCAGTTTCATTTTTTTCCTCGTTTTCATTTTGATAAATGTTG
>CAZRMG010000364.1:0-3531 GCA_964601095.1 uncultured Melioribacteraceae bacterium
CTTGCCTTAATCTTATTCAAAATTAAAAATCGAATACCCTATTATTAAAGAAATAATAACAAGAGCATGATCAAGAATAAATGAAAAACATAGCCGATTAAATCGGTGTATTTTATATAACAAAACAAATCATTTTGCGAATGAGGGTTTGTATCCGCTCATTCCGTAAAAAGCAATAAACAAGTAACAAAGCGCCGGAACAAAAAATGCATTATGAATTCCGATGCTATCCGCAAAAAAACCTTGGATAACCGGAAGCACCGCTCCGCCGACAATAGCAGTACATAAAATCCCCGATGCTTGCCCGGTATGTTTTCCAAGCCCGTTGATTGCCAAGGTAAAAATTGTTGGGAACATTATAGAATTAAAAAAGCCCACCGCAAGAATCGTCCACATAGCAACATAACCATTTGTAATCATCGATGCGAACACGAGTACGGCTGCCGCAAAAGCATTGAATGTTAGAACATAAGAAGGTTTTATTTTTCTTTGAACTGCAGAGCCGATAAACCTGCCCACCATAGCGGCGCCCCAATAAAACGATACATATTTACCTGCTTGTTCAGCCGACATGTTTGCGATAAAAGACTGGCTGAAATAATTCACTAAAAATGATCCAATTGAAACTTCTGCGCCTACATAAAGAAAAATTGCAACTGCGCCGATAACAAGGTGTTTGTATCCCCAGGCGCTTTTATGAATATCATGATAATTAATTCCTTCACCGCCGCTTGCGGATATTTCAGAAGCTTCAACTTGGGGAAGTTTTATAAATTTAAAAACAGCGGCAATAATAAAAAGAACAAGTGCTAATACTAAATACGGTGTTTGAACTGCGCTTGCCTGCGTAAGTTGGTATTCGGTCATCTCATCAACAGAAAATAATTTCAATTCATCGGCAGTTTTAACGGCGACTGAAAGAATTAATAAAGAGCCGAAATACGGCGCAATCGTATGTCCAAAAGAGTTTATTGCCTGCGCAAAACTTAATCTGCTGGATGCTGTTTCCGGCTTGCCGAGAATTGCAACATATGGATTTGCTGCAACCTGCAGCAAAGTAATTCCGGACGCAAGAATGAATAATGCAATTAAAAACATAACATACGACTGGTTACCAGCAGCGGGATAAAAAAACAAGCAACCGATTCCCGAAGTTATTAAACCAATTACAATTCCATTTTTATACCCGATTTTTTCAACAAGTTTTCCGCTTGGTATTGAGATGATTGCATAGGCGGTAAAAAAGCTGAATTGTATAAGCATTACCTGTGTATAATTTAAAGTAAACACGGCTTTTAAATGAGGGATTAATATATCGTTCAAACATGTTATAAATCCCCACATAAAAAAAAGCGAAGTTAAAACGGCAAGGGCAAACATATAATTCTTTTTTCCGCTTTGTGAATCCAAACTGGAATTAGCAGATGAATTATGGATCATTATATTCTCCCGGTAAAGCTGTTTTCGGAATATATTTTTCGAAATCAATTTTACATTTAATTACTTATAGTATTTGTAAAAAATTGTAAACAAATAATTGACTAAATATTACAGACAAATATTATGCCTTATTTATACAAAAACCCATAAAATTTTTGTGGATTTAACGACGATTTAATAGTAATAAAAGTGAATAATGCTTTACCATAATATCTTGCCTTATCAAATTAATAAGACTGCTTATTATTATGATAAATGAGAGATTTATTGGAAAGTGATTTTTGGGGGAACAAGAAAAATGTATACTTGGTGTTTAAATCAAAGGAATAAATTTTAATGAATTAACTCCCTTTTTAACAACAATTTAAATGAAAAGTAATCTTCTTAATGATCTTATTTAAGAGAATTTCATTCGTTCTTGAACGACCTTAAAATAACCACGTATATTTTTCATAAGTATATCTACTATAAAAGATCATTCTTGTTTTTGAAGTAGAATTTCAGCTTTAAAATTGAACGGCTCAGGTTTTTCGAATTGTTTTCCTTCGCTTCTGCGCATTCCACCTTGAGGTCTTTGTCCACCGAACCCCTCTCGTTCCCCTCGCGGCTTCATTCCGCCCGAAGGTATTCCGTCAAATTCGTAATCAAGAGTTTCAAAATTAATTTTTACTTTTTCACCCGGGCGGGCTGCAATTCTATTTTGGTATTGTTTTGATAATTCAATCGGAACTTGAAGTTCATAAACAAATCTTTCTGAGTCCAAACCAAGTTTAACTTTAATGCCTTCATTATTTTCAATCGGCAACTGGCCGAGCGGAAAATTATTTTCATTCAATATTTGAAATTCTTTTGCGTCTTCAATCATTTTTGTAAAATGATTTTTCATATCGCCGTCGCGGAATATTTGTTTATTAAACTCCCGGCGTTCTTCTCTATCTATCAATGAAACCTGCATCGGATATTTTATTCCAAAAATTCTTGATTCATCGGAATTGGGATCGAACCAGACTATAAATCCCGAACGCATCATTTGAGTCATTTTACCCTGATTATTTGTAATTAAACATATATATAAAAACTCATCATCATTTTTAAAGTTAAGTATTACTCCTTCATCTTCAACCATAAATGCGCTGCTTTGCCATTCGGAAGGATTGCCGTCTATTTTAATTTCACCATTATTCCAAGAACTTTGAAGCTGGGCGGTTGTGCCGCAGCCGTAAAACAATGATGAGATAATTATTGAAGAAATTATAATGCTAAAGTATTTGATAATTCTTGTATTCATTTTTACCGCCGATATTTTAATCACTTTAAAAGACAACCCGAAAATTAATTTGGTTTAATTACGAAACATTATAACATATTTAAACGGAATAGTTTCACTACAAATTTGGAAAGGGAACAAGCTTGTTGTGTACAAATTTTTATCCCGGAATTACAAAGGTTCTTCGTGGCTTAAGCAATGAATTGTTCCGAGTCCCCAAACCAAATCTACAGAGTGGATACCAACTACTTCTCGGTTAGGAAAAAATTTCTTCAAAATATTAAGTGCTATTCTGTCGTTGGGATCATTAAATGTTGGAACAAGAACTGCGTTATTCGAGATGTAAAAATTGGCATAGCTTGCCGGTAAACGCAGGTCTTCGAATTCAAGCGGCTTGGGCATTGGTAATTCAACAACATTTAATTTGGAACCGTCTTCGAGACGGGCATTTTTTAAACACTCAAAATTATCTTCAAGAGGTTTATAGTTTTCATCGTTCTTATTTTTTTCGCGGCAAAGCACAACTGTATTTTTATTAACAAAGCGGCAAAGGTCGTCAACGTGTCCGTGAGTATCATCGCCCGCAATGCCCTTGCCGAGCCAAATTACATTTGTTACTCCAAAATATTTTTTGAATGCTTCTTCATAATCTTTTTTAGTAAAGCCGGGATTGCGAACCTGGATTTTATCATCAAGCAAACACTCTTCGGTTGTTAATAATGTTCCGCATCCGTTTGTATCAATTGCCCCGCCTTCCAATACAATTTTGTGATGTTTATGCTCGGCATCTATTAAATCAACATCAAGAACTTTTGAAAGGTTTG
>CAZRMG010000365.1:0-3518 GCA_964601095.1 uncultured Melioribacteraceae bacterium
TACCGCTTATTCCGCGGGTTTTTTCATTTTTGGCTCGGAAGAATTCGTTAAACATTTTATCTTTTTCTTCGGGTTTAAGTCCAATTCCCGAATCGGCAATTTTTATAACTAGGTAATTGGCCGATGTCGATGCTTCAACTAATATTTTTCCTTGTTCCTTGTTGTACTTTATGGCGTTGCTAAGAAGATTTGTGAGTAGCCGCGTTATTTCATTTTGATCTGCTTTAATTGTTGGTAAATTATTTTCAATATTTTTTTCTAGAACAATTCCTTTTTTGGCTATCTCGAATTCAAGGAATTGCAATGTGCTTGTTATAATTTCTTCTATGTGAATTGTTTCTAATTCGCGTTGTTTTGTTTTTAATTCCATCCTCGATATATCAAGAAGATCGTTCACTAAATCGGTAAGTCCTTTTAATCTTACTACCGATCGAACCATATAATCTCTTTTAGTTTCTTCTGCTAATTCAAGATTTTTGTCGAGGAAAATATTTAGGAAACCCTGTACTGCAGCAAGCGGAGTTTTTAACTCGTGTGCAACCATCGAGATGAATTGATTTTTGATCAATTCAATTTTTTTGAATTCCGTTATATTTCCAATAATTACAACAACGCCGGCAAGAGATCCGTCCGGATGAGAAACCGGAGTGCAAGCAGCTTCAATAACAAGTTCGTGATACGGTTTAATTTCAATTTGTGTTGTAATTGTTTTTAGAGAAAATTTTTCTTTTTCTAAAATATTTGTAATGATATCTGAAATTTTATCGGGTAGTTTATGAAGAACGGGTTCACTTATTTTTAGATCTGAAATATTTAAAAACTTGAGTGCAGCGTAATTGAAATATGCAATCTCGCCGATGCGATTAATTATTAACACACCTTCGTTGATTGATTTTATGATTGCGTTAAGCCGGGATTTTTCGAAAGCTAATTCAAGAAGATTTGCCTCACGTTCTTTTTTCAAACGCTCGGCTTCAATAATTAATTCGCGCTGTTTTATTCCCTGTTCAACTTGATAGATTAATTCTTCGGGAGTGAAAGGTTTTGGGATGTAACCGAAAGCGCCAAGCCGGGTGGCTTGAATTGCGGTATCGTAACTTGCATAGGCAGTTGCAATAAAACAAATAGTATTTGGATGAACGGAGATGATTTCTTTAAGCACATCCATCCCGTCAATATCGGGCATTTTTAGGTCGATGAGAGCAACATCAAATTCCTTCGATGTTCCGAGACGAATCCCTTCTTCACCGTTCTCGGCTGTATCAACCGAGTAACCTTCGTCTTCCAACAACCTTTGCGTGCCAAATCTTAATCCTTTCTCGTCGTCAATGATTAAGATATTTGCTTTTTTTTCATTCACACTTTATGTGTACTTACTTTGTTATCCATGTAAAACTTTCAAGTTTGGATATCAATTCTTCCACTACAACCGGTTTGTTCAATATGCCGTCGCATTTAATCCATTCGCGTTCTTCTGCAGTCGATGCGCTGAATTTAAATCCGGTATCGTATGTTGCCGATGTTAAAATGTAAACCGGTATTTTTTTACCGTGCTCTGTTTTTTTAATTCGATGAGCCAAAACAAAACCGGCATCCATCTGTTCCATAATTAAATCTAATATTGCCGCGTCCGGATTTTCTTTTTGAAACAACTTCCATCCTTCCTCGCCGCTTTCGGCAGTTACAACATTAAAGCCGCGGGATACTAACATAGTCTTGTTTTGTTCAAGTAAATCAATGTCGTCGTCAACCAACAATATTTTTTTGAATTTTTCTTGTATCATTTCTTTCCTCTTTAACCTTTAGGTCAATTCAGTATAGGATTAATTGTGTTATGTTTTAGCGGCAGAGTAATAGTAAAATCGGTACCATCACCCACCGTGCTTTTTACTTTGATATCACCTTTGTGCATTTTAATAATGCCGTAACTTATAGCTAAACCGAGTCCCGTTCCTTTCCCAATTTTTTTTGTCGTAAAAAACGGGGTAAAAATTTTATTAAGATTTTCAGCCGGAATGCCGCAGCCGGTATCGATTAAATTAATAATTAAATTTTCTTCATTCTTTGAAATACTAACTGTAACCTGCTTAATTTCACTCGATTCAACGGCTTCGCATGAATTATTAAATAAATTTATGAACACCTGTTTAAGTTGATCTGCATCTCCTTCTATTATCGTATTCGAATCATGACAATCAATATTAAATATAATTTCAGAAAACTGCGGATTAAGTTTTTGTATCTTTATTATATTTGTCAACAATTCATGAACGTCAACATTGCCTACTCTTACCTTTCCCTGCCGTGCAAAATTCAACAAGTTTGCAACAATATTTTTACATCTATTTGCTTCTTCTACAATTAATTTTAGGTCTTCAGAATTCTGCTCATCCGCGCATTGGGATTTTTCCATTTTTCTTTTCATCATAGAAGCATAAAGCATAATTGTCCCAAGAGGATTATTAATCTCGTGAGCAACTCCGGCTGCAAGTTGTCCTATTGATGCTAATTTCTCAGCGCTGTGCAATTGTTCCTCAGTATCCTGCAATTCTTTGTATGCTATTTCAAGTTTTTCGATCAAGTAAGGAAGACACATATCGTCTTCAGCCAAATCTTTTGCTATTGCCACCGCGTATTCCCTGCAAGACGGATATCCGCACGATCCGCAATTTAATTCATCGCTCTTATTAAGTTTATTAGTTCTCGCTAATATTTCTTTTATTTCATCTTCGCTCGGCATTGGTTTGCGCTGACTTTTATTCGAGAACTTTCGTTTAAGATTCAAATCCCTGCTGTTGAAAATGTTGCTTTTCCATTCAAGTTTATCGAAGCTGTTGATATTATCATGAATGTAATTCACAACTTTTTCGCGCCTGGCATAATAGCTTAAATCCGTATCGATTGCCGGGCCGTTAATACAACCTTCACAAAAAAGTATATCAACAAATTTCGATTTTAGTTTTCCTTCGGCAATTTCATACATCAGATCAACAACCCTATTTTTCCCTTCAACGATAATCGTTTCTTTTTGTAAAATGTCGTTTGACACTTCGGCAGTTTTTAACAATCCGCCTGTTATTGAAAAAGATTTACCTAGGAAAGCATGCGGAGGATCGAGTTCCGCTTCTTCCATTTCAGCTATTTTAACATCCAAAGTCTTGAAAATATTTTTCAACTCTGTAAAAGTTAGAACTGCATCCACGGCATCGTCGACTTCTGGGTCAACATATTCGCTTTTTTTGGCGACACAAGGACCAATAAAAACGACTTTCGAATCTTCTCCATAATTCTTTTTCAAATATCTTCCCATAGCAATCATGGGAGAAACAATTTCGGCAAGTTGTGGAACAAGATCTGTGTGATACTTTTCAATCAAGTTATAAACTGCCGGGCACGGACTGCTGATGATTGTTTTTTCGGGAAATTTTTCAAAGAACTTTTTATACTGTTCGCTAACAAGATCGGCACCGAAAGCAGCTTCCGTTACTTTTGTAAAACCAATCGATTTAAGCGCTGAA
>CAZRMG010000366.1:0-3495 GCA_964601095.1 uncultured Melioribacteraceae bacterium
ATGGAAAACAATCAAGCCAGATTTTTCATTCTCTGCTTTCGGATCGAAACGCATCGATAAACTCGCTGTTGCATATTGATGCTGCTGTCTTCTTCCAATGAAACTCGGATTCATATCGCCCGAAACAGTTTCAGGTCTTAGCTTCATTTTTAATGAACCTTTCTCATCGGAAAGTGAATACCATTTTTCGTGAGGAGTACGTAAATAAATCCAATAAAAAGGCAATGTTTTGGAATCGAAATTTTCTCTCAAAGAAAAATTTCCGTTTAAAGGAATTTCCAATTTTTCTTTCGTAGAAATAGGAACGGGGTAAGAATACTGAACCTCTTCAAAATCGGGATTAATAATAGGCCAGCCATCTTCAGTCCATTTAACTGGAGCCATAAAAGTTTCTCTGCCTGTATTGTAAAAATTTTCTTCGAAAGGTTCATAAGGTCTGCATGCTAAAAACACAGCCCACCAGTCGCCTTTGTCTGTTTCAACAAAAGCAGCATGACCCGTACAAGTAACGGGATTTTCTCTTTTCGGGTCGAGATGGCGTTGTGTAAGTATCGGATTTTTTTCCCAAGCAACATAAGGTCCGTCGACATTCTTACTTCTGAAAACAACCTGCGAATGGTCTTCGGCAGTACCGCCTTCAGCAGGAATTAAATAATAAAATCCGCCGCGTTTATAAATGTGTGGTCCTTCAATCCAAATTGGCTTTTTGGAAAAATCAGCCCCGCCGTTAACAAGAATTTTATTATCACCGAGTACTTTCAAATTTTCGTAATCGAATTCATACATTCTAATAGTTCTATGTCCGTCGTATTGTGGTTTATTGTCGGGCGCATCGCTGTTATAAAGCAAATATGCCTTATCGTCGTCGTCAAAAAATATAGAAGGATCAATACCGTTTACCTGCGGAAGCCATGTTGGATTTGACCAAGGCCCAGCAGGATTTGTAGCAGTAACTACAAAATTACCGCCGCCGTCAACAAGTGTGCATGTTACGTAAAATATTCCTTTGTGATATTTAATAGCCGGCGCAAATATAGCGCGCGAAACTCCGAAACCGTCGAGATTCAATTGTTCTGGGCGATCTAAAACATGACCTATCTGCCGCCAGCTTACCAAATCTTTGCTGTGGAAGATCGGTATGCCCGGGAAATATGCAAATGTTGAATTGATTAGATAATAATCCGAACCAACTTTTACTAAACTTGGGTCGGGATAAAATCCTGCAAGAATAGGGTTATAAAATTTCCCTTCCGGTTGAGCTGTTAAATCAACAACTGAAATTATAAATAGTACAGCAAAAATTTGAAGCATAATTTTTTTCATTTTATTATCTCATTTTATTAGTAATTATTTAGAAAAATATTTTTCGGCAAATCTCAAAAATGTTTCCCAATTAGGAGCATTTGTATGTCCCCCGCTGTGTTGTCGGAATGCTATCTCACCATCAATCAAAGTTGTTTCAATCGGCGGGAATTCTGTAACGCCTAAATCCTTTTGGCCGAGAAGTTTATAAACTGGTCCCGCATGCATTGCAGCAAGGAACATTCCTTTTGCATCGACCCATTGACCTTCAACTACAGGTGAACCGACACCAATAAAAACAGGTCTCGGCGCACAAAGCGCAATCAATTGATGAGAATCTACAGGCAAATCATTCGGTGTAAACGGACCAGCATATTTAATATAATTACCCGCCAACCAATGATATTCGTAAGATGAAGCAATATTTTCAACCTGCTCGCCTAAAACACGGCGGTGAATTTTTGCACCCGCAGCGCCTGAAGATCCTACAAAAGCAATCGCGAATCTTTCATCATACGCCATTGTAACAATTGATGCTTTGCCGTAACGCGATAAACCCTCGATGCCAACTTTCTTTGCATCGACGGATTTATCTGTTTCAAAATAATCGAGACACCTGCTTGCCGCCCACGCCCATGCACGCAGCGCTCCCCAATCATCAATTTTACGCGGCATACCCTTGTTGCATAAACCTATTATTCCTGTTGTCAAACCGGCACCGTTATCTTCCTGAACACTTGTTGGAATTAAAATTGCAAATCCCCAACCCTTTGATAAAATTTGTTCTTTCCACAAATCAAAATCCGGCGGAAGTTTTGAAACATCAAAATTTTTGAATTTACTGAAATCGAAACCGAATTCAAGAATTACAGGAACAGGTCCTTTTGCATTTGCAGGTGTGAACAATGAAAGCTGTATTTCAACTTTAATGTGCGGGTATGAAGAATTATCAACATGCCCTATTAATTCTTTTGCGATTACAGGTATGCCTCGCACTGCATCATTCTTTGTTTTGATAATTTCCCATTTTACGGAAGGTGTGTGCGCAGGCATTCTGCCGTAAACTTCTCTATCAAAGTCTTCGAAAATTTCTTTTCGGCGTTTAATCCAATCTTCAACGGTTTTCACTTTTTCGCCGTTATTAAATATAAGCGGATCGGGTAAAGAAGTATAAGGTGAAGCTTTGGATTCGTCGATGTTTGCAAAATTCGGTGCCGATGGATCACCCGACGGACCCGGACGTAACGAATCAATTCCGAGCAGTTTCATTAATCTTTGATGATCTTCTTCCGCCGTTAGTTGCACGGGAGGTCTCAATTCATTCGATTCCTGACAAAAAACATTTTTAAACGAAATCAATACAAAAACTAAAGCTACAAATAGAATGATATTTGTCTTTTTCATTTAACCACCCATAATAAAACCGGTGAACCAAAAATTAATTCACCGGTTTGTTTTAAGAACTGATTTATTTTTTATTAACCAACTTGCCGTTAAAACTTTGCGGCTGACCGAGATAGCTCGGCGGGCATTCTTTTGTTTCAATAACAAGTTTTTGCAAAACAATCCCCGGATCTACAGCCCAGAATTTCACAACATGTTCGCCAAGTTTATCAATATTAAGTTTTGTTGTGTATGTTCTAATATTATTCATCACGGCATTATTCCACCAACCCGGATATTTCCAATCGGGAACGTTTTCGCCTTCATTCATATTTATTATTTGCGGTGCTTCGTCATCAATGGAAACTGCAAAACGCATTCCTTCCGTATAACCGAAATTAAGTGTAGGACACAAGTAAGTTTTTAATTCCACTTCGCCCGGATTAAATAGATAGACTTTGTATTCCAAGTGTGAACCGTTGTCTCCAGGTGTTTGAGGTTTTGCAGTAACAGGCATCGGCGCCATTGATGATGCAGTGCGTCCAAGATTAGGAATTTTTATCCATGATACTTCATCATTATTGACAACATTAAAATAATTTTCAGCTTCCATAGAAACATAGCCGTTGCTTTCAACAAAAATATTCTCACCGGATAGTTTCGGATTATCATAATTGTTTATTACAACATTAATGGTTACTTCTTTCCCTTCGTTACCGTTAATTTTAAACGATGCTTTGTTATTTCCTTTCGGTGCTTTATCCCAATCAATGCTTATCCAAATTCTTTCCTGCAAATCAATTTTACCTT
>CAZRMG010000367.1:0-3494 GCA_964601095.1 uncultured Melioribacteraceae bacterium
TCCCGAACACAAAAGTATTTGCAGTTGAACCTGCTTTATCCCCCGTTCTTTCGGGAGGCCAACCGGGACCTCACCCCATACAGGGCTTAGGTGCAGGATTCATTCCTAAAATTATGGATACATCACTGCTTGATGGAGTAATCCAAATTACAAAAGAAGAAGCGTTTGAATTTGCTCAGCGCGCAGGAAAAGAAGAAGGTTTATTTATTGGAATTTCATCCGGTGCATCACTCGCAGCGGTTTCTAAAAAACTCGGCGAAATTCCCGAAGGCAAAAAAGTATTGGCGTTTAATTATGATACGGGTGAAAGATATTTATCTATTGAAGGTTTGTTCTAGATCTTGCCCGCTTTGACTCGACTGTAAGACGAGGCAGACACGGCTTCATCGAGGCGAGTTCTTGTTCTTAATCTTGCTCTTGATCTAGTTTTTAATAAAAGATCAAGAGCATGAAATAAATATTATTAAAGTGATTTTGCTCCTTCTTTAATAACATCCCACACAAGCTTAACGTGCCTTTCTTCCGTACGCATTCCCGAAATCACCATTCGGATTGCTATTTTGCCGTTAAGTTTTGTGTGAGACATAAAAACTTTCCCGGTTGAATTTGCTTTTTCCAAAAGTTTCAAGTTCAGTTCATTTATTGTATTCTCATCCGAAATATTATCCGGCATAAATCTAAAACAAACCGTACTGAAATAAACCGGGGCTAATCTTTCAAAAACACTATCATCATCAACCCATCCTGCTAATAATTGTCCCAATCGCAAATGCTCGCGTAGTTTTTCACGCAAACCCTCAGCTCCAAAGTAACGCATTACAAACCAAAATTTTATTGCTCGGAATCTTCTTCCAAGTTGAATTCCGTAATCCATATAGTTTATAGCAATATTATCTTCCGAAGTTTTCAAATATTCCGGCACAAGACTAAATGCATTTTTTAGTACTTGCGGTTTGCGTGTGTAAAGAATACTAAAATCAAGCTGCATAAAAAGCCATTTGTGAGGATTAATTACAATTGAATCCGCTCGTTCAAATCCTTTAAAATACTTTTTCATTTCAGGCAGCATTGCGGTTACGCCTGCATAGGCGCTGTCGAGATGAAACCAAATATTTTCGCGTTCGCATATATCTACAATTTGATTAACGGGATCGACTGCAGTAGAAGATGTTGTGCCTATTGTTGCAACAACACAGAACGGTACAAACCCTTTTGCGCGGTCTCCGTTAATTGCTTTTTCAAGTTCACCCGGAATCATTGCAAAATTTTCATCACAGGATATTCTGTGAATTCCGTCCATTCCAATACCGAGTGTTAACGCACCCTTATCTATTGAAGAATGCGCATGTTCGGTGCAGTACAAAATCATTTTCGGTGTACCGTTCATTCCATGTTGACGAATATTCAGTCCTGCATTTTCTCGCGCGGCTGCTATTCCATGCATACTACTGACGGAAGCCGAATCATATACAATACCAAAATAATTTTTAGGCAGACCAATTAATTCTCGAAACCAATTTAAAACTGTTTCTTCAAGTTCTGTTCCGGCGGGATTCGATTTCCACACCATCCCGTTTGTACCGAAAGCCGCCGCTACAAGTTCACCAAGAATTGACGGCTTGCTTCCCGTAGAATTAAAATATGCCATAAAGTTCGGATGCTGCCAATGGGTTACTCCGGGCAAAATAATTTCGTTCAAATCTTTTATATAAACTTCAAACGGCTGCGATTTTTCCGGTGCATTATTCGGTAATTTCGATTTAATATCGCCCGGCTTTACGTTTGGAAGTACAGGGTATGATTCCAAGTTATCAATATAATTTGCTGCCCAATCAATCAATTCGTAACCGAATTTTTTAAATTCTTCCGATGACATATCAATTTTATTTTTCTTCTCGTCCATTTTTTCCCTTAAATAATATTATAAAGCCATTTGGAAATTATCTTTGCTAGCTCAATTCTTTTATCCGAAAAAGAATGACCGGTTTCAAGTATATGCTCTTCCGTTTTCCATTTTACTTTTTCCATTTTACTTTTTTCTTTTTCTATTTCACTTCTTAATTTATCCACAAGAGGTTTATGATGAATATCGATCGGCGCGATCGTATCGTATTTTGATGCTATCATTAAAATATTTTTTTGCGATAGTTTACCGATATGATTTAAAAGATTCCACTCTGTTTTATGAACAACATATTCATCCATTAACTTTTCAGCTGATTCGGTTTTTACAAAAGGTACTGCGGGTTGAATTGTTTGAACGCTGTAATCGTAAATCATTTTATTGACGGCAAGAATTTCACCGAATGCGCCCGAATTAAATCCCGCAATCGATACAACGTTTTTAATTTTATCATGTAATATAGAATTGTAAAGAGCGGCAAAACCGCCCATGCTGTGACCAATTAGAATAATATTACTTTTATCAATACGGAATTTTTCGCACGCGTAATCGCTTTTAATAAAGTTGATTGCTTCACTTGTATCCTCAATTAAATTCTGCCAGGAATAATTTCCTTCGCTGCCCCAACAGCCGCGGTAATGAAAAACCAAAACATTAAATCCCTGTCGCCGGAAAACATGCGCGAGATCGTAATTAACTTCGTTGCCGGGAAAACCGTGCAGTAAAATTATTATCGGGTGAGGTTCTGCCCCGGAAGCAATAAACATTGTCCCTAAGATTTTCGAGCCGCCGCTTTCAAAAATTACCGGCGCCATCGATGCCGGGTTTTGAGGATCGCTCGGCATATCATGTGTAGCTGGATTAAAATTTTCCATAATGTATTCAAAGCCGTCAAAAATTCTATTAAAAAATAAGAATTATATCTGCCAACATTAAGTCATTAATCAAATTTTCTATTCCCGGCCGCATTTCTTATCTTTGCCCTTAATTTTTTCACAAAACCTATACTTAAATGAGACTCAGCAAATCTTTTGTACCGACATTAAAGGAAGTACCTTCCGATGCTTTAATACCAAGCCATATTTTAATGATACGCGCGGGACTCGTGCGCCAGCTTTCGGCAGGAATTTATACCTGGCTGCCGCTCGGTTATAAAGTTCTTAGAAAAATAATGGATATTATTCGCGAAGAAATGAATGCAATAGGCGGGCAGGAATTTTTATACCCAGCTTTGAACCCGAAAGAAATTTGGGAACAAACCGGGCGAGTTGCTGCTTTCGGCGATACTTTATTCCATATAAAAAACCGCGATTATGTTTTGGCACCGACACACGAAGAAATTGTTGCCTACCACGCACAGGGCGCAATTACATCGTACAAAGATTTGCCGCAGATTTGGTATCAAATACAAACCAAGTTTAGGAATGAACCGCGCCCGAGAAGCGGCGTTATTCGCGGACGCCAATTTATGATGAAAGATGCATACACTCTCGATAAAGATTTTGAAGGATTAGATGTTGGATACGCGTTGCACGATAAAGCATACAGAAAAATTTTCGATAGATGCGGATTAAAATATTTTGTTGTCGGC
>CAZRMG010000368.1:0-3486 GCA_964601095.1 uncultured Melioribacteraceae bacterium
TTTAGTTTAGGAAAAACTTTCTGAACAGGCTTTGTATTGTCTAAAATTACAAATCATTCATTGTCTTGATTAGGCAATGACATTTCATAAAATTTAAGAAGGTATTTGTCATGGATTCAGAGAAAAAAAATCAAATTATCAGTATTGCTTTAGCTTTTTTAATGTTATTAACATTAATGAACAGCGGTTATTTTTTCCTTGGTATGCTTAAACTAAGCATCGGTAAATGGCTGGCATTTAACGCATGCTCTCTAGCGAGCATTGCATATCTGTTGTTTTTTATTGCTTCAAGAATATGGAAGAAAAGCTACTTGTTAGCTATTCCATTATTGTCATTATACCATTACGGTACTATGGGATTATTCATAATGCCATGGAATAAAACAAATATTTTTGCACATATAAGCCATATTGTTATCACATTAAATGTTATATGGGTATTATATGTATTTATAAGAGAACAAAAATATGAATCACTTGGTAAAGGTCTTGTATTAGGTATGGTAATTTTTGTCCCAATATTTGCCTACATACAAAATTATGTGCAGTTGCATATGAATGAATTTATACAAGCATTGCAGAAAATGTAAATAATGACTCCCTCTTATTGAAAGATAGGAGGGGGTTATACTAATAAAAAATCCAAAAGTGAAGGAAGGAATAAGTTATTTAAATTTCTAAATATGTTTGGAAATCTCAAATTCATATTGAGGGTTTAAATGGTATGTTATATTTGTACTAATCTTTGGTGATTCAATCCCATTAACCTTTGCTACGGAGTTTAGCCACGAAAGTTCTTTTGAATGTAATTCATTATCTACGTTCGCCAATTTTATACCATCGATTAAAAATATCTTAGCTATTTCGGGATTGGAAAATATCGGTGGATCAACTTCGATAAACTCGTTTTCAAGTATCTCGTTCATTGCCGTCTCGCAAAAATCGCTGCTAAAACCCAGATCGGCGCTTAATTTCAAAAACATTTCTCTTTCTTCTTTGGAAAGTTTATTGTCTTTTCCAATTAAAATTAATAGTCCTCTTAAATAATTACTTTTATCCAACAATGTAAAATTCATAAAAACCTCCGAGCCAAATTTATTAAATATTCATAACTTGTGTTGGGTAATTTTTTATTCAAATCTAAGAGTTAAAAATGGCACACGAACAAACAAAAAGCATCAATCCCGCAACCGGTGAAATCATTGGTTATTCGGAAGTGAACACTAATGAAGAACTTAAAGAGATAATAAGAAAGGCAAGGGCAGCACAGAGAAATTGGGAGAAAGTTAGTCTTGATGAACGTAAAAAGTATATTCTAAAAATCCGCGATTACATAATAGAAAATGCGGAGGAAATTTCATCGACAATTACAAAAGATAACGGTAAAACGCTCATCGACTCGCTTGCAACAGAAGTTTTACCTGCTGCAATGGCAGCGTCTTACTATGTAAAAAAATCTGATAAATTTTTACGCGATAAAAAATTATCACCCGGAAATATTTTATTCATATATAAAAGAAGTAAGATTACTAGAATACCATTTGGAGTAGTCGGAATAATATCCCCATGGAATTACCCATTCGCAATTCCATTCTCGGAAGTAATTATGGCTTTGCTTGCCGGCAACTCTGTAATCCTGAAAACAGCTACCGAAACATTATTGATTGGTAAAATATTAAAAGAAGCAGTTGATTCTGCAGGCATCCCGCAAAATGTTTTTAATTATGTTAATATGCCCGGTAGCGTAATCGGCGATGCTTTGCTGGAAAACGGAATCGATAAATTGTTTTTTACAGGTTCTGTGAATATTGGAAAACAATTAATGAAGAAAGCTTCGGAAACGTTAACCCCTTTATCGCTTGAACTTGGCGGCAACGACGCTATGATTGTATGTCATGATGCGGATGCTTACAGAGCAGCTATGGGTGCTTTATGGGCTGGTTTTCAGAACGCAGGGCAGTCGTGCGGAGGAGTTGAAAGAATATATGTTCACGAAAAAATTTACGATGAGTTTATGGGTATTCTTAGGAATAAAATTGAGAATTTAAGAATCGGAAATGGAAGTGGGTTTGATGTTGATATGGGATGTATGACAACAAAAAAACAATGTAATATAGTTAAAGCTCATGTTGAAGATGCTTTAAAGAAGGGAGCTGTAATATTTGCGAAATCCAAAGATTTATTTGATGATAACTCGAATTTTATGAATGCTATGGTCTTAACAAATGTAAATCATGATATGATATTGATGAAAGATGAAACATTTGGTCCGGTTGTCGGTGTCATGAAATTCAATAATTATGATGATGCAATCGCACTTGCAAATGATTCATATCTTGGTTTAACTGCTTCTGTGTGGTCGAAAAGTAGAAAACGTGCCCGGACAATTGGCAGACAAATTAAAGCTGGTGCAGTTACTATAAATGATCATTTGATGAGTCACGGTTTAGCCGAAACGCCATGGGGTGGTTTTAAACAATCGGGTATTGGTAGAACGCACGGTGAACTTGGCTTTGATGAAATGACTCAACCAATGGTTATTGTAAATGATGTTTTTCCATTTCTCCGTAAAAATTTATGGTGGCATCAGTTCAGCAAAAAATTGTATGATGGACTTATGGGGTTGGCTGTGATGCTTTACGGTAAAGGAATAGCAGCAAAATTTAAAGGATTAATAAAACTCCTAAAGATATTCCCACGTGTTTTTAAGAAGGAATAAATAATTTTGACAAAAAGTATAAAACAAAGAACTCTTAATTGTTTGTAAACTTGTTCTTAATTTTTTCCATTTGCAGTTTCAACTTGTTTTCCATTTTCCTCATACATTCAAATTCGGTGGCGAGCACCGATAATCCTATCGGTATAACAAGTAATCCGGGACCCGGAGTAAATATCAGCAATAAACCAATTCCTAAAATTGTTGCGCCTATAACGCCGATGAAAATTCTTTTAATACGCTTTAAAGTTTTCTCCATAATAAATCCGTTTTATGGGCAGAATTATTTGGTTTACTTCATAAATCTTCTTCTAAAAAACCGGAGTAACATTCATATTAAACAACATGAACGACCACAAATCGGAATACAATTCAATTGATTTCGACGTGCTCGTTCCAGCACCGTGGCCTACTTTTGTTTCTATTCTAATTAAAGCTGGATTTTTTTTACTGCTAAGTTCCTGTAATGTAGCCGCATATTTGAATGAATGAGCCGGAAAAACACGGTCGTCGTGATCGGCGGTTGTTATCATTGTTGCCGGGTAGTCAACATCTTTCTTAATATTGTGCAGCGGTGAATATTTATATAAAAACTTAAATTGTTCGGCATCATCACTTGAACCGTATTCGGGCACCCATGCCCAGCCGATTGTAAATTTATGAAAGCGAAGCATATCCATAACACCAACCATAGGGAAGGCAACTTTGCAAATATCGGGGCGCTGGTTTATAACAGCTCCAACAAGCAGTCCACCGTTTGAACCGCCCTG
>CAZRMG010000369.1:0-2751 GCA_964601095.1 uncultured Melioribacteraceae bacterium
TAGCCGGCGTTCTTTATCTTTTTCAAGAACCTGATTGCTCATAATGGCGGCCGGAGTTCCGGGGCGGGCGGAATACTTAAATGAATAACACGAAGCATAGGCGACATCTCGGACAAGATTCATTGTATCCTGATGATCTTGTTCGGTTTCACCGGGAAAACCGACAATAATATCAGAGGACAAAGCTAAATCAGGGCGTGCCTCACGTAACTTGTCAATAATCTTGCGATAATCTTCGTTTGTATGTTTACGATTCATTGCAGTCAAAATTTTATTTGAACCGCTTTGAATTGGTAAATGTAAAAAAGGCATAAGTTTATCAACTTCGCCGTGACATTTAATTAAATCGTCTTGCATATCGCGTGGGTGTGATGTTGTATAGCGAATACGGGTAACGCCATCAATATCCGCAACGGCTTTTATTAAATCGGGCAAAGACCAATTTTTACCCTTTAAACCAACGCCGTGATAAGCATTAACATTTTGTCCGAGCAAATGGATTTCTTGTGAACCGCCGGCTACAAGTTTTTTTACCTCATCCAAAATTTTGACGGCAGGTCGAGAAAATTCACTACCACGGGTATAAGGAACAACACAAAATGTACAAAAATTATCACACCCTTCTTGAATGGCGACATAGGCCGAAGGGCCGGGATTTTCTTGCTCTTCTGGAAGAAAATCAAACTTTGATTCAATGGGGAAGTCGGTATTTACAACGCGGTTTTTATCGGCTCCGGTTACTTTGGCGACCATTTGCGGTAATTGATGATATACTTGCGGCCCGAATACCAAATCAACATAAGGAGCGCGATTAATAATAACATCTCCTTCTGCTTGAGCAACACATCCGGCAACGGCAATAATGGTTTGTTTACCGGCTTTTTCACGCCGAGTTTTATATGGGCGCATACGACCTAATTCAGAAAATAATTTTTCAGTGGCTTTTTCGCGAATGTGACAAGTATTGAGAACCAGTATGTCGGCATCATCGGGTGTATCAACTTGATTATATCCTAAGGGCACAAGAACATCGGCAATTTTTTGGGAGTCATAGACATTCATCTGACATCCCCAAGTTTTTATATAGAGTTTTTTATTTAAACCGTTCATGCCTTGGTAACCCTTACTTTGCTATTTTATACTATGTTTTTAATAATAACAGGCGTCTTTTCTTATACCAAAGTAATAAAAAAAGCAAAGATAAATCAAGCAAAGAACTTGTTTACCGGTTGAAACAGCGGTATTTTATACATCATAAAACCCCAAAAGGTGATGAGTTATCATGAATAGTATTTTTTTGTTAGTCATAACCGTTATAAATAGCTTTGTGGCCTCAACCGTGTTGACAAAGGTTGTTATTGATTATCTACATAAGCGTTCAATTTTGGATAAACCAAACAAAAGATCTTCTCATGTTGTCCCCGTTCCGCGCGGAGCAGGTATTGCTATTATGCCGCTTATATTGTTTGGCATTGTTATGAACATTGAATTTGGGGATTTTTCGCCCGAGGAGAATCTTCTTTATACTACACTATATCTGTCAGGACTTTTTTTATGTTGTGTGACTTGGTGTGACGATTTAAAAGAAGGCGGGCTTTCCGCCAAAGTTAGATTATTGGCTCAAATTATTTCTGTTTCTTGTGTATTGTGGGTAATGCCGTCAGATTTTACGGTATTCCAAGGCTTTTTTCCTATTTGGGCGGATAGGGTATTGGCCGGTTTGGCGTGGATTTGGTTCATAAATCTATTTAATTTTATGGATGGCATAAATGGAATTACGGGTGTTGAAACCGTATCCATTATGGCCGGAATTATTTTGATGGGAATGTTGTTGGGTGTTGGGTCTGAGTTCATGACTATGATGGCGGCGCTTATAATGGGGGCGGCTATGGGATTTTTGGTATGGAACTGGGGGCACGCCAAGGTTTTTCTTGGTGATGTTGGAAGTATCGGATTAGGATATTTAGGTGGAGCATTATTATTATTGTTGGCCAGCTATGGCGGTTTTTTTGCGGCAATAATCATTCCGCTATATTATTTAATGGATGCCACCATTACTTTGATTAAACGCCTTTTGAACAAAGAAAAAATTTGGGAAGCACATCGCAAACACTATTATCAAGCCGCTACGGTTGAGGGCGGCTTAACACATGCAAAGGCCTCGTCTTATATTGCAATTATTAATTGCGCATTGATAATTTTCGCCCTTATAAGCAAGACGGCCGGAGCGTGGATACTTGTGCTGTCCGTAATAATGGTATACGGGCTTTTGTGTTATTTTAAGCGAGTAAAAAAGAAAGCATCAAAAAACTAATTCTTATTTTCTACTTGGTGGATATAGATATCCCGTTGCGGGAATGGAATGCTATAACCATGTTTATCAAGTGTAAGTTTTGCTTCACGGGTTAAATCAAAAAGGGTATTCCAATAATCAGTGGCTTTTACCCAGCAACGTAAGTTGATAACAACGGCACTATCTGCCAATGATAAAATCATGGTTCCAATTGCGGGTTCTTTTAAAACTCTTTTGTCGTTTTCGATTACAGTACGGAGAAGGGCAAGAGCACCGCTAACATCATCTTTGTATGCAATACCAACGGGAACATCAACACGGCGCGTAGGGTTGCGTGAATAATTTTTTATGGATTTATTCCACAACTCGGCGTTTGGGACAGAATAATAAATGCCGTCAAATGTGCATAGTATTGTTGTAAATAATCCGATTTCTTCAACCGTTCCGGCGTGGCCTTG
>CAZRMG010000369.1:2761-3486 GCA_964601095.1 uncultured Melioribacteraceae bacterium
ATATTTGAAAGTGTTCCCTGTAATGACAACCCGATTGCCAAACCTGCGGCACCTAATACCGTGATAATACTGGTAGTTTGAATTCCAAATTTTGCCAAAACGGCGATAACCACGAAAATCATAATGATGTATCGTACCAGTGAGGCAATAAGCGGTTTTAATGTTGCGTCAATCGCACGTGTTTTGGATAGAAGGCGACGGATGGAATAATAACTCCATTTAGCAAGCCACCAACCAATGATTAGTATTATGATGGCTGAAACAACATTAAAGCTCATGTCAAGAATAGTGGGGGCTAATTCCTTAACGGTAGGACTAAACTCGCGGACTAAATTTTTGGCTTCTTTTGTAATATGGTCGTCAATTTTTGAAATATCCATATTTGAAATGTCGATATTCATGGTTTTTACCCTCGGTAATTATTATTTTTGTTTTTTATTAATTAAATTACTTAAATTGTGATTTTACAATTATCTGTCACCTGAAATAGCGTGGCCAAGATATTGAATATCACGTCCAAAGCCTTTTGTGGTTTCGCATGAAGCAAGCGCAAGTGAGAATGTCAATAAAGCGAATAAAACAAATAAATTTTTCATGTGTGTACTTTCTAGCCGCTAATAGCTTCATCAATGGCTTTACCAGCATTATGAAGATCGCGTCCGACACCTTTTGTGGTTTCGCAAGCGGATAACGCAACAATACTCATCATGGCAAGACATATAATA
>CAZRMG010000370.1:0-3484 GCA_964601095.1 uncultured Melioribacteraceae bacterium
ATCGAACAAATTCTTTATCTAAATTTATAAAAGGTAAAACAACTATAAGATAATGAAACCAATATTTTTTTCTACTCCAATCGAAATGCGCAAATGGTTTAAGAAGAATTACTTAAAAGAAGATGAATTGTTAGTAGGATATTACAAAGTTTCATCGGGTAAACCGAGCATTACGTGGTCTGAATCTGTTGACCAGGCAATTTGTTTCGGATGGATTGATGGAATTAGAAAATCAATAGACGAGCAGAGTTATTCAATTCGGTTTACACCACGAAGACCAAAAAGCTCGTGGAGTGCGGTAAATATTAAGAAAGTTGAGGAACTAACAAAACTCGGACTTATGCTTCCCGTCGGATTAAAAGCATTCGAAAAAAGAAAAGAAGAGAATTCAAAAATTTACAGCTACGAAGAGCAACATGAAAAATTTCCGAAACATTACAAAAAACAATTAACAGCAAATAAAAAAGCATGGGAGTTTTTTAATTCTCAGCCGCCTTACTATCAACGCGCTGTTTTACGCTGGGTAATGAGCGCAAAGCAGGAAACAACAAAAGTTAAGCGGTTTCAATCTCTTATTGAGGATTGTGCTGCCGGGCAAAAAGTTGGACCTATGCGAGTAAATAAAAATAGTTAAGCCGTAAAATTCTTGTAATCAATTCGGCAGTTTTCCCAAAATTTTTCAGATGAATTTATGAAATTTATGCACCGACTCAACCGGCTCCGAAAACATTAATATACATTCATCATATACAACATTAATATTTTTTTCTTTGCAGAATTTTACCGCTTCATCCGACTTTGAACCGTACTGCATCCAAACATTTTTAATCCCGGATTCGGCAATCTCGCGCACAACTTTCTCCGTATCTTTCGGTTTTACACTTAATATTACAGCGCCCGGAGTTTCAGGTAAATCCATAACATTTGTAAAGCACTTCTCGCCTTGGATTTCCGTTGCATGCGGATTAATCTGGTAAACCGTGCGTCCTTTCTTTTTCAATTCACTGAAAATAGTATTCCCAAATTTTTTACCGTTGCGGGAAACACCTACAACAGCAAATGATTTTTGGTTAATAATTGTTTCCACCGACTGTTTACTTGTTTTCATATCTTCCCCTATAGAATGCAAGATAAATTAATTTTTAGGTTGTCACATTTTAACAACTGCATTGTATATAATTGGCACCTCCAAACAAAATGTTAATTTAAAGTACAACGGTAATAATATTTAGAACATTTATTTAAAATAACTACTCTATATATTAATTTACACGGAAGAACAAAGTCAATAATTGCAAAAAAGTCGAACGCGAAAACAGCGACTGGGCAATTTGCTTGTTATATAACTATAACCAATCTAGATTGTCACTAATTATTAATTCATACTTTTCTCGATGATGAGTAGTAGTCATTAATATTTTTTCAAAAGGCATATTATATTTTCGAGCAAGATTTATTATAAAAGGGGATTCATCATATGTTAAAATAAAGCTACTTGATATGTTACTAATTGTCTGAAAAAGTTTTTCATGATCAATATTGTAATAATCATACAAACGTTTCCCAGCAATAGTATAAGGAGGATCTATAAAAAATATGTTGGATTTATCTTTAGATAATTTTTCTATCGCATTAATTGCGTCGTCTTGAATAAGGGTAATTCTATTAGCAAAGTTATGAATTAAATGAAGACGTTCACTTAATGTTTTCGGATACCATCGAGAAAGTATCCCCTTCCCACCTTCACCATATTTCAATTTCCCTGAACCTGAAGCTAAAATACCACCATGATTAATTCTATTTTTCAGTAAAGTATTAAAGGCTTTTTGAATATTGTTCGGATTCTCATAATTAAATTGTTCTTCTATATTTTTATCATTGAGTTTAAAAGATAATAGGAGTTTCGCCAGCTCAAGTGCATTACCCTCAACAATTGTTTGCCAAACAGAAAATATTTGAGGATCAATTTCAACTAATATTAATTCACTTACCCAATTTTCAATTACGGATGCCAATCCTATGCTAGCACCACCGGCAAATGTTTCAACTAATACTTTGTTTTTCTGTTTTTGCATCCAAGATTTTGCAAAAGGATAAAACCAAGTTTTACCCCCGGGAAATCTAAAAGGACTATATTTTGGTACTTGTGAAATATTAGGTGCTTTGAGATCACATTTGTAGTTAAATATATCATATTGACTAAACTGGCCCATTTTATCCTTCACTTTTTAAATCATTTAGCGTGGGTGCATCCGGAGAAGTTTCATCAAGCTGTTCGTCAAGTTTTGATTGAAGTGTTTCAATAAATGATGATATTTGGCCAGGTTTTGGAGTCAATATTTCATCAAGTGCGAGTCTGAATTTTGTATAAATTATTTTTTCTTTAACAAGATTGAAAACAGCTTTTTCTTCGTTATATTTTAAATCATATATCAACCAAGCAATATCTGCTTCAGCAGGATTATCGACTTCAGGTAATTGTGGCAATGTTTCAAAAAAGTCTTTTTGTAATGCAACAGTTTGTTTTTTATTCCAATAAGTTAGAATACCACCTTTAAATATCAACTGTGGAACTAATCTTTTCCTAGAGGATGATAAAAAATCTGGTCTGGGTGAATCCTTTGAATTCCATTCATTAATTAACTTTTTACCACGATTTTGGTAAAAATAATTAAACGGTTTTGTTACATTTCCCGAAATATAAACAGCTTGTACCTCAAGAGATCCAAAATCTAATAATTTACCGCTTGCGTCGTAGGATACAAGAACATAATCAATATTTCCAGCTGTTTTACCATTCAAATCATTAATTCTTATTTCACGTAAGGTGGTCCAATTACCATTTTCAATTGTATCATTATCAAAAATAAATTTAGCAGCATCACTAGCTATAACCCAATCTTCTGTAAATCGAATAGGACATGTAATAATTTTCGAGTTATCGAAAGATATACTACAAACACCTAATGGATTAGTTGCGCTATTCTTCGTACAAGAAGGTACTTTATTATGAAAGGGGCAAAGTTTGTTTTTTCGAAAACGTTCTGCGGTTTTATCAGTATTTGAAATAGGGTATCCAAATACTTCAGCAATTGGTATTTCAGACATATTTTTTCCCTTATTAATCTGCTTATTAATATAAGTAAATATTTGATTCGAATTTTTTGTTACATAAAAAGAGATTGTGCCACTAAGAAATATTTAATAGAAAACAGATTAAAAAATTTTAATCTCTATTTTATCCATACAGTTTTGATGTTTATGAATTCCTTAATTCCATAATGCGAAAGTTCTCTCCCGTAACCCGAATTCTTTATTCCACCGAACGGCAGACGCGGATCGGATTTAACCATTCCGTTAATAAAAACGGAACCGCTTTCAATTTTTGAAGCCAACACCTTTGCTTTATCAATGTTTGCTGTCCAGAGTGATGCACCCAATCCAAACTGTGAATCATTAGCTATTCTTATAGCTTCATCTTCAT
>CAZRMG010000371.1:0-3460 GCA_964601095.1 uncultured Melioribacteraceae bacterium
ATTGATGACAAAATAATTTTTGAACGAGTTTTGCATAGAAAAGATATCTATCGTTATTTTCCATAAAAAAAAACCGCAAACAAATTAATTGATTGCGGCTTCGTTCACTAAATCAAATTACTATTTACTCAAACCGAGATCTTCAGCAACGGCATCGGGTCTTTCTTTCTTTTTTAATCCAACAAGTTCGCTTACCTTCATAAAAAATTTAGGAATGCGTGTACGGTATTCTTCAACTTTTGTGTAAACAATCGGAACGATAAGTAATGTCAAAAATAAAGAACTTGTTAATCCGCCGATTAACGCCCAAGCAAGTCCGCTCTTCCACTCAGCACCCGATGCGCTTGATAAAGCAATCGGCATCATACCGAAAATCATTGTTAATGTTGTCATGAATATAGGGCGTATTCTCATTCTGCCGGCATCAATCAAAGCATCTTCAATACTTTCGCCCTGTTCCCGCATAAAGTTTGTTCTATCAACAAGAAGAATTGCATTCTTCGCAACCAATCCTACAAGCATAATAATACCGAGAATTGAGAAAATGTTCAAAGCATTCATGGTTAGCGCAAGTGCAAGCAGCGCTCCAATCATTGCCAGCGGTATCGAAAACAAAATTACAAACGGGTACACGAATGAATCATACAAAGCAACCATTACCATGTAAGTAAAAATAATCGCCGCCAACATTGCAAGTCCTAAACTTCCAAAAGATTCTTTTTGATTTTTAACATCGCCTTCCCATGTAAAACCAACACCAGCCGGGAAGTTATATTTTGCAAGTTCTTTTTCAATATCCTGGGAAATGGAACCGACCGGTCTTCCCAACGCTTGCGAGTAAACAGTAACTGAAGCACTTCTTGCTTGGCGTTGAAGTTTTGTTGGGCCTGTTGCACGATAGACATTTGCAAATTGTTTAAGATAAATTTGCTGACCTTTTCTATTTGTAAAACTTATGTTGCCGAGATTATCGGTTTGGGACCGGTCGAATTGATCGAGCACAATTCTGATATCATATTCGGTATCCCCGTCTCGCATTTTAGATTCATCATCCCCGGTTAACGCGACCTGCAGCGCTTGTCCAACTTCGGCAACTGATAAACCAAAACTTGTAAGTTTTCTTCTGTCAATATCTACCCGTGTTTCAGGATTTCCGTCTGATGCGGATAATCTTACATCTGCCGTTCCGGGAATTTTCTTAATTAAGTTTTCAACATCCTTTGCTGTTTTAACAACTTCTTCATAAGCCGGACCGCTTACAATTAATTGGATAGGGGTTTGATTCGCAACTCCAAATATTCCAATAGGATTAACACGCACTTTTATGCCGGGAATTGCTCGTGCAACTTTTTTGATTTCTTCACCAACCTCATCCGTTGTTTTGGTTCTTTGACTTGCGGCTACAAGTGTAACACTTATCTCGGTATTATTACTTGTTGAAAATCCTATTAATCCTTCGCTTGATGAACCGACGTTTGTATAAATTCTCTCAACTTCCGGCATATCGCCAATTGCTTTTTCAACCTGTTGAGTAATTTTGTTGTTCTGTTCGATTGTTGTTCCGGGCGGCATTTCTAGAGCAACCGCAAATTCACCTCGGTCAACCTGACTCATAAATTCAGCGCCGATAAAACCTGCAGGTATTAATGCAAATGTTGCAACGAAAGCGGCGATAGTCAACCCGACTACTTTCCACCTATTCTTCATTGTCCATTTTAATAAAACAATATAATGCTCTGTGAAATTTTTAAATTTCTTTTCGAACCAGATAGCAAACTTACCGAGTATTGTTCTTGCGGATAATCTTTCGAGCTTTGCAAAACGCGATGCAAGCATTGGTGTAATTGTAAACGATACAAATAAACTCATCAACGTTGAAATAACAACAACCGCAGAAAATTGTCTAAGAATATTTCCTACTATTCCGCCGACCATGGTTAAAGGAAGAAATACGGAAACGTCCACAAAAGTAATTGCGAGGGCAGCAAAACCTATTTCATTTCTTCCGCGTAAAGCCGCTATTCTGCTGTTCTCCCCTTTTTCCAAATGATGATAAATATTTTCCAAAACAACTATCGAGTCATCCACAAGAATACCGACCACAAGCGACAAACCGAGCAAAGTCATCAAGTTCAAAGTAAAATCAAAAGCGTAAATTGCAATAAATGTGGAAATCAACGATGAAGGAATAGCAACAAGTACAATCAACGAGTTTCTTATACTGTGTAAAAACATCAACATTACAATTGCAACAAGTACAACGGCTATCGCCAAATCTTCTTTTACCGCATTTGCCGCATCAATTGTAAATAAAGATCCGTCCTGCGCGATTTCGAATTTTAAATTTTCACTTTTATAATTTTCTTCGAGTGTTTTTATTTCTGCTTTTACAAGTTCCGCAACTTCAACAGCATTTGCGTCGGTCTGTTTTTGCAAAACAACTCCGACGGTGTTTCTAAAATTCAACCGCATTATATTTTCATAATCTTTAATACCGTCTTGAACTTCGGCAACGTCCGAAAGTTTGATATCTCCACCCTGCCGCGATTCAGCAATTGAAAGATTTTTTAAGTCTTCAACCGTGTTAAGTTTTCCGGCAATTCGCACAATGAACTGCCCGTCCGAATCTTTAATTTTCCCCGTTGGGAAATCAAGATTGGCGGCTTTGACTGCCTGGGTAACCTGCATTATAGAAAGATTATATGAACGTAATTTTTGAAGATCAAGATTAACTTTTATTTCCCGTTCTTCTCCGCCGATTAATGCAATCTGTCCAACGCCGGCAATACGCGAAAGCTGAGGCTTAATTTTATCATCCATGAATTGATAGAATGATTTGGAATCCATATCCGCGGAAGCGCCCATTCTTAAAATCGGGATTTCATCAAGTGCAAGTTTCGAAACTGTTGGTGCTTTAACTCCATTGGGAAGCGTTGCAACAATTTGCTGCACTTTTCTTTGTGCGTCCTGCAAAGCAAAATCAGTATTTGCTGATTGAAGAAGTTCAATCACAACAAAAGATAAACCTTCCTGAGATGTTGAACGAATTTCGGAAACTTTATCCATCCCGGAAACTGCATCTTCAATTTCTTTAGTAACGCCGGTTTCAACTTCGTTTGGCGAAGCGCCGGGATAAATTGTAGTTACTGTAATTATAGGCGGTGTAATTTTTGGAAGCAATTCATACTTTAACTGCTGAAAACTGAAAAGCCCCACAAGAATCAACGCCGAAAAAACTACAATTACAAGCGACGGTCTTTTTATTGATAATTCTGTAATCGTCATTTTAATATCCTTTTCTTTTCAAACTCTTTTACTTAACAATCTCGACGGCTACACCATCAACCAGATTATTTTGCCCGTTAATAACAATTGTTTCACCTTCCATCAATCCCTGATTAACCTGAACATTAACTCCTGCTTCGCCGCCGACAATAAGATTGCGAAGTTTTGCAACACC
>CAZRMG010000372.1:0-914 GCA_964601095.1 uncultured Melioribacteraceae bacterium
TCTTGAAATAATTGAAGAAGAAAAACTTGTCGATAATGCATTACATGTTGGTCATTCACTTCATCAAAAATTAACAGAGCTTGAAGCCGAGTTTCCCGGATTAGTTTCAAACGCACGCGGACTTGGTTTATTCTGCGCCATTGATATCAACACAAAAGATAACCGCGATAAATTGAAACAAACTGCATTTGAAAAAGGACTGCTGCTACTCGGCTGTTCCGATAAAACAATACGTTTTCGTCCGCCGTTAAATATTTCCTTAAATGAAATTGATGAAGGAATCGAAATTATTAAGTATTGCTTGAAACAAATTAAACCGTAAATAAAAAATCAATTCTGTTAAACATAAATAGTAAACGGAAATTGTATGAAACTATTAGAAGGAATTCGCGTTCTTGATTTAACAAACGTACTATCGGGACCCTTCGCCACACTGCATTTTGCGCTAATGGGCGCCGAAGTAATAAAAGTTGAAAACCCCGACAAAGGAGATCTCGCAAGAAGTCTTGGATGTGTACCCGAATATAATCAAATGCTAATGGGTACAAGTTTTCTTGCACAGAATGCAAATAAAAAATCTATTACTCTAAATCTAAAATCCGATGAAGGTAAAACAATATTTAAGAAACTAACTGCCGATGCTGATGTTATTGTAGAAAATTTCCGGCCGGATGTTATGAACCGCCTGGGTCTTTCTTATAAAGTGCTTTCGGAAATCAATCCAAAAATTATTTACTGTGCAATATCAGGATTTGGACAAAGCGGTCCCGACGCATTAAAACCTGCGTACGATCAAATTATACAAGGACTCAGCGGTGAAATGGCAATTAACGGGGATGAAAATCTTCATCCGCTGCGAGCAGGATTTCCAATATGTGATACTGTTGGCGGATTGAATGCGGCTTTTGCTATTA
>CAZRMG010000372.1:931-3448 GCA_964601095.1 uncultured Melioribacteraceae bacterium
CTTTGTATTACCGGGAAAGAACAGGCGAAGGACAATTTATTGACGTCGCCCTTCTCGATTCGGTTATGCCTATGATGGGATGGATAATTTCTAATTTATTGATTGGTCATCAATCACCCGTTCCGATGGGGAATGATAATTTTACCGCATCTCCATCCGGTGTATTTAAAACAAAGGATGGTTTTATAAATATTTCGGCAAACAAGCAGGAACAATGGGAGAATGTTGCGGACCTTCTTGATTTATCACATTTGAAAACTGATTCAAGATTTCTAAATAATGATGCGAGGAAAAAAAATCGAAAAGAACTCACATCCATTTTGAATGAAAAACTTAAAGAAAAAGATTCACACTTTTGGATTGAAGAATTAAACAAACATGATGTACCTGCCGGGGCTATACTTTCTCTTGATCAAGCAATTAAGCAGGAACAGATTAAATATAGGAATACTTTCTCCAAAGTTAATCTTGACGGAATCGGCGACTTGGAGTTGTTTAATCTTACCGCAAAATTTTCAAAAACTCCCGGACTTGTTGAAGCAGCACCGCCTACTCTTGGTCAACACACAGATGAAATACTTGAAATGATCGGGTATAGCATTGAAGAAATTAAAAAATTCAGGGAGACAAAAATTATTTAACAATACAAAGAGTGCTCTAAGAATATTTATAGAACATCCAATGAAAATATGATTTTGGCGTTAACGTCTATCAGCGTGACAAATAAAACGTTACCCAATACAGCAATCAACACTGATCAGCTATGCGGATAATTGTTTATAAACTTGTTTTACTCTCTGTATTTAAAGAGCAATTTACTTCTACAACTATCTTTTAAAATATTCTATTCATTAAACTCTTTTAACTTCTCGTCAATTTCTTCTTGAGTAGGTGTGATTCTCTTTACTTCAATAAATTCATTATTATGAAGACGATACCATACAAAATCACGAAGGCCAGATGCATATGGAAGATCAACGACATAACTTTTAAATGGAGCACCAACTTCAATAAATCCATCATTGTCAATATCTTGCAAAAAAAATCCTACTGGTGTATCTGTTTGTAATTCAGCTAACAACTGAAACTCCCAATCTTTTCTACTATATACTTGTAATGCAGTACCATGAACACCAACTGGAATTTCAACTAATAATTCATCATATCCATCATTATTTAAATCGGCATACTTATTCCTTAACATATTATCCGAGCTGATAAATTCTTTGTTGAGATTATCTTTTTCATTTTCTGATTGTTTATTTACAAGAATTCGGTTGATATTTATTATTAATTCATTTGGTAATTCATTGGCAATTTTTGAAAGCGTTTTATCACTCTTCTTTGCTTTCATATGTTCCCAATATGCAATTAAAAGACTTAATATTATTCCAACTATACCAATAATATCCATATCGTTTTCAACCTATCTATATTTTATAGTACCGCTTTCATAAACCAAACCTGGCAGTTCACGATTAAAGTAATTCGAAAAATCTTTGGCTGTTTCGATAAGCTTTTTTAAATCGATATCTTCTCTATACCCTGAGCGCTGAAGCGAATGAACGAAATCTTCTGTGCAAACATTGCCCGCCGCGACTTTTGTAAAAGGACACCCGCCAAGCCCTGCAATTGAAGATTCGAAATACCTAACTCCAACTTTAAGAGCGGCATAACAATTTGCAATGCCCATTCCGTAGGTGTTATGAAAATGCGTTCCCCACTCTACTGTTGAATCGAGTTGAAAAAGAATTTCGAACAACCTTGAAACTTGGTCTGGAATAGCATGCCCGGCAGTATCTGCAAGAGTAATATTATTTAAACCGGCATTAAGATATTTATCAACTATTGCTAAAACTTTTTCCTCAGAAACTTTTCCTTCGAATCCGCATCCGAAAGCAGATTGTACAGAAACTTGAACACGCTTGCCCAATGCAATAGCTTTTTTCGCTGTTGAAATGATCTGCTTTGTTGCATCAGCTGTAGTCATACCTGTATTTCTAAAATTATGTGTCTCGCTTGCAGAAACTCCCATATTATACATTTCAACACCACATGCTTCGCCGCGTTCAAATCCTTTTTCATTTAATACAAGCGCCGATAGAATTACATTCTTGGGTTTATTTTCTATTCGGTTAAAATGTTTGAATAAAATATCTGTATCAGCCATTTGAGGTACTTTTGCCGGGTTAACGAATGAGCCGAGTTGGAGAATATCAATCCCGGTTTCAAAAAATTTTTCAGCCCATTTAATTTTTTGTTCAGACGGTACAACTTGCTTTTCCATTTGCAAACCGTCTCTCAACCCGACTTCATGAATAATGATTTTTTTCATATCACCCATACTTTATATATTCAAATTACTTACATGCACAAAGAGGCGCAAGGCGTGATTTGCATGTTTCATTTATATAGCTGAGCCATTTTCATCTTCACATAAACACAATTATTTTTTTATGTGATTTCTCTATTTAAACATGACTGCTTTGGTTTTTGACATGAAACAAGAACGAATTC
>CAZRMG010000373.1:0-3447 GCA_964601095.1 uncultured Melioribacteraceae bacterium
ATTCACTAAATCTACTTCATTTTTTGCTGCGGCCTCATTATAAATTGCTTTGTCTGTTTTAAAACCAAATACATCACTCTCAGAAAAGTATCTTGATGAAGATATTCTAACCTGTAAAACAAAACCATCTGTAATAAGATTGTTGAAATCTATTATAGAATAAGCTCTATTCTCAAACAATGTTTTATTAATAGTAATATTTTTTAGAGTATAATAAAACAATTCATTTTCTTTTCGAAAAGTAACTTCGTATTCATCGCCGGTTAACTCATTTGGATCTACTATGAAAGCATAAACATATGTGTATTCCCCAGTTCCGTTTTTTTTAACCGCTGTTATTGTATCACCGTGATTTTTTATGAAACTAATTCCACCCGGTAAAAATTGTGGTGTAATTTTTTGAATTATCAAACCATTTTCGAGATTGTTGACATACTTTTCTTCACCGTTGAAGGAATAATAGGTTACACCGAAATAATAATCTTCGCCAACAGCTAATGATTGATTTGTTAAATAATCTTTTTCAATTAAGAAAAATCTTTTGATTCCGGAATCCGAACCGTTTTGCATTATGATATCAACGAAAGCATTTTTTTGCGGATCGTAACTGCTTGTACTTATCTGCTTTACTCCGTCAACAATATCATAGGTAGCAATTAATTTTCCTTCATCTAATTTTGAATTCTGCGAAGGGAATTGATAAACATTATAACCCTGAAATTTATAAACATAATCCCCTTTTTCAATCCGGCTAATTTGGTTTTGATCGTCACCCCAATTAAGAAGAACACTTTTATCCAAAATAGAAGTCTTAACATTTAACTTATCATCAGCCGATAATTTCTTCTCGGGGTACATATATTGAGTAATAACAGTTTTTGTATAAAACTTTAGAAAATCTATTGCGGACAAATAATTTGTTTGTCCATCCGCACCGGCGGCAATCTGCATAAAAACAACTTCTTGCGTATCGCCCACAGCCATATTAAATGAGCCGGTACAAACCATTAATCTATGATCACTTGGGATATCTCTGGTACCGTTTGGAAAAGTTGCACTTCCTCCAACAAAACCTGTATGAGCAACTGGATCGCCGGAATATGGAAATTTTGTTGTACCATTTCCCAAATGCAAAGGAAGAGGATGTTGCACTCCCTCTGTCAAGAATCCTTGCATAAAATAATACATAGCCAGAGTACCTCTATTGTAATCACCTAATGCTGGATCGCGCCATCCGTCGGGTCCATGATTTTTATAGATATAGCTAAAAGCCGTCATCGGCAGATTTTTTTTACCTTGAATAATTTTTCCGTTAAACATGGCTTCATCATTCGGTAAACCATTAAAAATCGGTCCCTGAAGTAAACAAAAACCTACTGCGGGTGGATCTAATGTGTCATAAAACCAATCATATTGATCGCCGTTGTAAACATATCCGAGATTTAAAGTTGTGTCGCAACCGACCAAATCATCAATAGCGTCACCGAGATCGGGGTCTGCCCAAATTCCAAAATACATATCTTCAAAATCATTATTACTTTTATTGATAATAGTATATTTCTTAAAAACAGCATTGCCGAGCGGAGCCGACATATTATAACCCCAAATTGTTACCTGCATTTCAATACCAAGCGGCAAAGAGCCGTATAATAATTTTGTTTGATTTGAATCGAGATCGTTTGCTACGAACCATAAAGTTTGATCAGCACCGGGAATACCTGGGATATCTATGTTTGAATTATAAATTCCGTTGCCGTCAATATCTTCGAAAGGCGCACCGTCGTTTGCAGGCCATTCATTCCAATCCTTTTCGTATTGATAAAAAATTTCACCAACACTTTTGTTTTCATCTTCAGCTTCCATATTTAAGTCGGCCTTTTTAAAATCCCTTCTTACCCTATAAATCCGTACTCTTTCGGAATTCGGGTCTTCGGCAATTCCTCCATCTAAAATTTTACCCGGTGATAATCCGCTTGCATAAGTAGAACCGCCTACGCGTACTTCACCATTCAATTTTGCACCCCAAACAAATCCCGAAGTATATATTGCCGTTTTATTGCTTCCCTTGGGATATTCAAATCCGGAGTCATTTCCTTCTAAATCGGCTTTTCCATTATTATAAATTATTGTTGAAATATTATTGATGTTGAATTTTGTATTTGAAGCTTCGTAAGCCGATTTAGATAACTGATTGGATTTTTTATCTTCAGTTAGTCCGGAAGATGACTTTACCGGCTGAACAATTAACATAGAGCAGAATAAAAAACTAATTGCATTTCGATAAAAGTTTTTCATATTTATACCAATTGTTATTCGCCCGATCTTTTAATTTCTATTTCAATAAAATCATTTTACCAAATTTAGAAAATGGACCTGCTCTAAAAGAATAAACATATACACCGCTTGATATAATACCCGTGTTGAATAAAACTTGATATTTACCTGCCTTTTGAAATTCATTTACAAGAACACTAATTCTTTCCCCTAGCAAATTGAATACTTCCAAATACACATTTACATCTATTGGAATTTCGTAATCAATATGAGTTGTTGAGTTAAATGGATTTGGATAATTGTTGGATAACAAAAAATATTCAGGGATAGGTTCTATCGGTTTAGTTACCATCGAATAAAGCCAAGGATAATTCAAACTAATTTTAAAAGCATCCATCTTCAAAGTATAAATTCCAGCTGATCTTTCCATTAAATCCGATACATATTGAACAAAAACAATTTCCTGAGTATCGGCCGGCGCCATATTAAATGGACCTGAAGATAAAACAAATCGCCTGTCGCCTGGTTGATGAACTAATCCATCTATCCATCCAATTTGAGATATCGGATCGCCATCGGTCATAAATTTAGTAGGCATATTTGTTATAGGATGAATCAATGGTTGTCCTGAATAAGGATGTAATCCTTGAAGTGCTAAATAGAGGGTATTAAACACAGGTTCAAAAAAATCATCATCATAACCAGACGGCCAAAAATATAAGAAAGAAGTCATATTTAAATTTTTTTTGCCTTCGAGATGCCTATCTTTAAAATATGCATGATCATTTTCATTACCATTAACAACAGGTCCCTGAAGTAAACAAAAACCAGCAGCGGGTAATATATTACCATACATTTTATCAGTAGCTTTAGAATTGTACGCATAGCCGATATCTATTAATGTATCGCATCCTACATAATCATCTATTACATCGCCTATATCGGGATCACTCCAAATACCGAGAAACATATCATTAAAATTATCATTGCTTTTGTTAACAATTTGATATTTCTTGAACACTGCATTCCCAAGAGGTGGATTGCTAATGTAACCCCATATAGTAACCTGCACTTCTATTCTAAGCGGTAGGCATCTGAAAATTGTCATAACTTTATTGGAATCGAGATCGTTTGCTACGAACCATAAAGTTTGATCAGCACCGGGAATACCTG
>CAZRMG010000374.1:0-3419 GCA_964601095.1 uncultured Melioribacteraceae bacterium
CCGCTAAAAACATATAACCCAGCTGGCTTACTGTTGAATAAGCTAAAACTTTTTTTATATCATTTTGAACGAGACCGATTGTGGCTGCAAAAAATGCGGTGAGTAAACCGATTATTGCCACGATCATCATTACTGCAGGAGCAGAGGCAAAAATAATTGATGCGCGGGAAACCATGTAAACGCCTGCGGTAACCATTGTTGCGGCATGTATTAATGCGCTAACCGGCGTTGGACCTTCCATAGCATCGGGCAACCAAACATGAAGAGGGAATTGAGCCGATTTTCCAACCGCACCCATAAAAATTAAAATACCTGCTGCCGTAAGCCATGCGGAATTTCCGAAAGGCAAATTGCCCGCTGCAATCTGTGCGAAAATTGTATCGAATGTGAAAGTTTGATAATTCGTAAATAAAATCAATATCCCGATGAACATTCCTATATCTCCGATGCGGTTTACAATGAATGCTTTTTTACCTGCATCGGAGGCAGATTTTTTTTGAAACCAAAAACCAATCAATAAATAAGATGATAAGCCAACTAATTCCCAAAAGATATACATCATTAAAATGTTATGAGTAATAACTATACCAAGCATTGAAAAAGTAAACAGACCGAGATAAGAGAAGTAACGCGAATAATATGCGTCACCGCGCATGTATTCTATTGAATAAATATGTACAAGCATGCTTATCAAATTAACGACAAAAAGCATAAGTACTGCAATGTTATCTATCTTAATTCCAAGCTCAATGTTAATTGATGAGCTGAAAGGAGCGTTGCTCATTGTTATCCAATTGAAGGCGGCAATAATATTTTGGTTGCTGAAAAAAGCAAGCTTCGCGTACATAACAACGAGCGAAAGAATAAATGTAAGTGAGATTATTCCCACTTCGAACAAGTAGAGTTTTGGAAATCTTTTTCCCAAAAGAACAACAACCGCAAAACCCAGCAGGGGGAGAAAGAGAATTGCAACAGATAGATTAATAAGTAAACTTTCGCTCATGACCTATTCTTTTAATTTATCGATTTCGTCAACGTTGACGTTTGCAAATGTTTTGTAAATATTTAATACAATCGCGAGCGCGATTGCCGCTTCGGCTGCTGCAAGTACGATTACGAAAAGCGCTATCATTTGTCCGCCGTAACCGAAGTTGCCGTATTTTGAAAAAGCAACAAAATTAATATTAGCCGCATTAAGAACTAATTCAATTCCCATTAAAACCATTACAGCATTTTTGCGCGTAACAATTCCATAAATACCGAGTGAAAAAAGTATTGTGCTGACTACTAAAAAATGCGTTAAACCTACTTCGAACATTTTTTTGCTTCCTTAATTTCAACCTCACTTTGTATCCTTCTCCTTAAACAAGGAGGGGAATAAAAGGGGGTGGTTCATTCTTTGTCTCTTCTCGCAATTGAAGCTGCGCCGATTAAAGCAATCAGCAATAAAATTCCGAGTAATTCAAAAATCAAAACGTAATTGGTAATTAAAAGATTGCCCAACGATTTTGTTGTTGTTAACGGAACCGGGCCTGGTTCGGATTTCCAATTTGTCCATATCATAATTGCGATCAACGCCCCGGAAAAAATTGCAACACCGATTGATGCCGGAAGCAAATGTACAGTTCCGGTTCTAATATCAACGTTTGTAATTTTATTCGTAAGCATCACGCCGAAGATTAATAAAATCAATATGCCGCCGACGTAAACCATGATTTGAACAATCGCCAAAAAATCCGCTGCCAGCAAAACATAAATTCCCGCAACACCGAAAAATGTTAATAACAAAAAGAACGCTGAGTGAATTACATTCTTAGTTGTAACAACAAATGCTGCTGAAACAATCGTAATAACGGCAAACAGATAAAATATGATATTATAAAAATCCATTTTGTATCTTCAAATTACTTTTCAATTAGATGCCGGTTGAGCCGGTGCATCCGGTTTTGGTTTTGCAGCTGCGGCAGCTTTCTGTGCTTCTTTTTCCGCTTGAAATTTTTCAAAATTTATTTTTTTCTGCGCAACTTCATCTTCATTTAAAGTTGAAAACTTGTACAATAAATTCTCTCTTTCAAATTCCGAAAACTCATAAACATCAGTCATGTAAATACATTCAGTCGGGCAAGGGAATACGCACAATTGGCAATAACAGCATTTTGCAAAATCTATTGTAAAGTTTGTAACCCAAAGCGCTTTCTTTTTCCCGTTTGATGTTGTACCGAGATCTTCGCCCGGGACAGATTTAACAGTTTCAATATCAATACAGCTAACAGGGCAAGCACGCGAGCATTGATCGCAGCCGATGCAGTCGTCGATGTTTACAAATAACCTGTTGCGAACACGTTCGGGCATTTTAGCTTTTACATCCGGATATTGAATTGTAACCGCAGGAGTGAAAAGATGTTTAAATGTAATTTTCATCCCGATAAGTACAGTCCACAATCCTTGCCATGTATTTCTTAAATATTGTTTCATAATGTTTTCAATTTTGCCTCTGCATAGTAAATACTTTGGCAATTTTATAGTAAACTAATAATTCCGATTACAATTAAATTTACAAAAGCATAGGGAATTAAATACTTCCAGCATAAACTCATTAATTGATCAACACGCAATCTCGGCAAAGTCCATCTTAACCACATTTGAACAAAAATAAAAAACCAACCTTTCGCTAAAAACCAAAAACCTTGTTCGTAGGGAAGCATCCATTCTGCTCCTATTGAATTGCCGAGGTATCCGAAGGGTGATTGATATCCGCCGAAAAATAAAACTGCTATAATTGCGGAAACAGCAAACATGTTTGCGTATTCCGAAAGCATAAACATCGCATATTTCATTCCGCAATATTCTGTAAAATAACCGGCAACAAGTTCGGATTCAGCTTCGGGAATATCGAAAGGCGTTCTATTCGTTTCGGCAAGTGTACTTAAAAATATAATTATAAACCCGGCAATCATGAATGGGATTAATAAAATTTGTGAAAGTCCCGAACCTAATCCGCCGAGAATATTCCAATTCCAAAAGCTGGAAGTCTGCATGGCGCTGATTTTATCCAAACTCATTGTACCGCTAAGCATTACCATCGAAAGAACTACCAGTGCGGTCGGAATTTCATAACTTACAATTTGGGCAGCCGAACGCATCGCACCGAGTAAAGAATATTTATTGTTCGATGACCATCCAGCCATCAAAATTGCGGGAACAACCAAACCGGAAATTGCAATGATGTAAAATATTCCAACTTCTATTTCCGAACCGATTAATTGACTTGAAAAGGGAAGAACCGCGTAAGCCGCGAATGAGCCAGTAAAAATTAATACAGGCGCAAAATTATAAAGTACCTTATCAAAATCTTTTGATTTAATATCTTCCTTTTGAAGAAGTTTTATAAAATCTGCAATTAATTGAAGTGTGCCGTG
>CAZRMG010000375.1:0-3419 GCA_964601095.1 uncultured Melioribacteraceae bacterium
AATATTGCCAACGTTGTTGTTCATACGGATTTAAATTGCCTTTCGGTTATTCAATTTGCCGTTGATGTTCTAAAAGTAAAACACATTATTGTCTGTGGGCACTACAGCTGCGGAGGAGTTCATGCCGCTTTTAAAAATACAAGACTTGGACTTGCAGACAATTGGATCCGCCATGTTAAAGATGTAAAAGAAAAACATTCCGAACTTTTAGATAAATTTTTAGGCGACAAAGAAAAAATTGAGAAATTGAGTGAACTTAATGTTATCGAACAAGTGTTGAATGTTTGCGAAACAACAATAGTGCAGGACGCATGGGAACGCGGGCAGCAACTTTCCGTTCACGGGTGGATTTACGGTTTAAACGATGGTTTATTAAAAGATCTTAATGTTTGTGTTTCAAAACTGGATGAAGTTAATTCTATTTATGAAACTGCCGTAAAATCAATTTAATAACTTTGTGTACGTCGCATCTTTGCGGGGAATTCTTTTGTTATGAAGTCGAGAATGAAAAAAAGGAATTTAAATGAGCAAATTTAGATTTGTAATTAAACGGAGCGGCGCTATTGTGCCTTTTAACCCGGATAGAATTTCGAACGTTATTTTTCGAGCCGCTGTTTCCGTCGGCGGACGTGATAAAGATAAAGCAGCCGAACTTGCGCAGAAAGTTATCGCGTCTATGGAAGAAAAATATGAAGAAGATTATAAACCACATGTAGAGGAAATACAAGATATTGTTGAAAAGATTTTGATTGAAAACGGGCATGCCAAAGTTGCTAAAGAATTTATTCTCTACCGTGAAGAAGCTGCACGGAGAAGAGCCGCGGATTCAAAACATTTCTCGAAACCTAATGAACTGATACCGTGGAAAAAAGTCTGGCGATCGCTCGACTGGGCGGTAGCACATAATCTTAATACTGTTGAAAAAGTAAACGAAAGAATTAGGAAAGGTGAATTTCCGCAAATTGTTCACGAAGCTGAAACTTTTTACGAAACCCAACTTGATACGGCAGCAGAATTAATTAAAGAAAGAAGCAATGAATTAAAAATGGTTATGGTCAGCGGACCTTCGTCATCGGGCAAAACGACAACCACTTTCAAATTGGAAATGCGTTTAAAAAAAATGGGAATGAAATTCGTTCCGCTTGTTGTTGATAATTATTTCTACGATTTGGAAATGCACCCGAAAGATGAATTCGGCGATTACGATTTCGAAACTCCGCAAGCGCTTGATCTTGAAATGATTAATGATCATCTTAAAAAATTGGCTGCGGGCGAAACGGTAAAAATTCCTTATTATGATTTTAAAGTCGGCAAACGTCATCTCGATAGAACTCCATTACAAATTCATGATAATGAAGTTTTGTTAATAGATAGTTTGCACGGACTTTATCCTGATTTCAGCAGGGAAATTCCCTCCGCTCAAAAATTCAAATTGTATCTCGAACCACTGTTGCAAATGAAAATGCCGGACGGTCAATATATAAGATGGACGGATTTAAGACTTATACGCAGAATGCTTCGCGATTCGGTTCACCGCGCATATAATCCCGAGCAAACATTGCTGCACTGGCATTACGTACGTTCATCCGAAAAAAGAAATATACTGCCGTACTGCAACACTGCCGACTATATAGTTAATACATCAATGCCTTTCGAGGTACCGATCTACAGTCCAAAACTTTTAAAGCATTTTGAAGAATGGGAAAAGAAGTATTTAAACGACCCGCTCCGTATAGATGCTTATGAGCGTTCGGCAAGAACAAGAAAAATGTTGGAAGCAATAGAACCCGTTGAAGATGATTCGCCGATACCGGGAGATTCTGTGCTTCGCGAATTTATTGGCGGAAGTACATTAAATGTTCATTAGAATTCTTATAAATAAAAACTATTAAAGAATTAATGATGAGTTAATGATGGATAAATTCATGCAAGCCGCAATTGAAGAAGCACAAAAGGGATTGGAAGAAGGTGGTATTCCAATCGGTTCAGTTATAGTTCATAATGGAAAAATTATTGGTCGCGGGCACAACCGCCGCGTTCAAAAAGGCAGCGCTATTCTTCACGGCGAAATGGACGCTTTGGAAAACGCAGGAAGGCAGCCGGCATCTGTTTATAAAGAATCTGTTTTATATACCACTCTATCGCCATGCTCAATGTGTTCCGGCGCTATTTTACTTTATGGAATTCCAAAAGTTATAATCGGTGAAAACAAAACTTTCATGGGCGAAGAAGAACTTTTAAAATCACACGGCGTTAATGTTGAAGTACTCGATGATACAGTGTGTATAGATATGATGACAAAATTTATTAACGACAAACCGGAATTGTGGAACGAAGATATTGGCGTTTAACTGCAAAGAGTAACTTTCAAAATCATATTATTTTATACATTCAAATAGAGAGGGTAAAATGAAGCATAAATATATTTTGGTATTTTTTTTATTTGTAGTTTCAAATTTGTTTGCGCAATCAGAATTTGAAGCGATTACAAAAAAATTAGTTGAAGGCAATTTGCGGTTTGTTTCTTCCCAAATGCAGCATCCAAATATTTCCGAAGCAAAAAGAATTGAGTTGTTAAAAGGACAAAACCCATTTGCAGTAATTATAACATGTTCCGATTCACGCGTACCGCCCGAAATAATTTTTGACCAGGGACTCGGCGATTTGTTTGTAATCCGTACTGCAGGCAATGTGGTTGACGATGTTGCGCTTGCAAGTATTGAATACGCGGTTGAACACCTCGGCGTAAAATTAATTGTTGTGATGGGACATCAAAAATGCGGCGCGGTTGATGCAACAATTAAAGGCGGCGATCTCGGCGGACACCTTCATGTTCTTGCCGAAGCTATTTTACCCGCGGTTGAAGCGGCAAAAAAAGAAAACGGCAACTTATTGGATAATGCAATTCATAAAAATGTAGAAATGATTGTTGGACAGTTAGAAAAATCACAACCGATTCTTCATGAGTTTGTCCATGAACATAAATTAAAAATCGAAGGTGCTGTTTATAGCTTTGACACAGGCAAAGTAGTTTTTATGAATTAACTTTTAGATACTTCTGGAAAGTCAACAATGTTATTTCGAACGGAGTGAGAAATCTTAAAATTTTCAAAAAAATTTCTCGGTCGTTCTGTGAACTCACTCGAAATAACAAACGGTATTTTTCAGAGGACTCTGTTAATTATTTAAAAGCTAATTATCGTTTCTCTTAAGATTGGTGTTGACTTAGCAATAGCAGTATATCTATTCTAGAAGTAAATGCAATTAAAGATTTTGGGTTTTTAGCTATACTTATCGGTTGTGTGAATTGGAATAAACATATAAGAAAACATAATATTTCAACAGAGAACAAACGGAACACGGATTTTTATGATTTATTATGATAAAAAATGATCAGCGATAATCATCAATAATCATAA
>CAZRMG010000376.1:0-3410 GCA_964601095.1 uncultured Melioribacteraceae bacterium
AAAACCTGCTGCTTTGAACCGGATCAGGGTGCCGGCATCCTCCGGATTGGGGTGCTGGCTTCCACCGGAATACGGTGCTGCCTTGCAGCGGATTCTCCAAAACAAACTGGGCTATAGGAAAAAGAATTATACATGGGAATTTTCATGGCGAATTCTTAACTATTGGAAGTGAGGGTTGTGTCGCGAATACTTCTGGTAAGTGTGCGACAGTGAGCAGTGTAAGAAGGAATTTTCCGGTAAACGACAACATCTACAAAGTCTCACAGGTTGACAGTTATCAGAATTGAGTATTTTGGATTGAAAGAGTGTAACGTGCGGATCAGCCGGAACGTAGTGATCGGCTGTATTGATTTTGTTATACGGGTTTTTGTTTTGTGTCCCATTCTTTATATCGGTCAACAAGGTTTTCTAGCATTGATCGAACTTTTGAAAATGTTTCTTTTACGAAGGATGAATCTAACAATACATAACCGTTGTATGATGAGATTCCTATATTTTGTTTTTCTAATGTTTTTATTGCCTTCCTATTGTTTTCCTTTAACATATCTATACGACCATTTGCATGCGCTATTGAATGTCGAACCGAGGCAAGGTGTTTTATGCGTTGCCAAGTCTTGGCATCACTGCATAACTCAAATTTAAGCACATGTTTATAGTATTTATTTGCCCTTTCAAGAAAATCACCTTTGAGGTCAGTGATTGATATTCCTTGGTTTTGAGCTTGTTGTAGTAAACGTGCTATTTCTATTATGCTCGCTTCAAGGACTGCATACAAAGAAACTATAAATGCGCCCCAGAAAAATCGAGGCAAAAGAAATTCAACTTTTTGATCGCATTCATATCTAGCCATATCCCATTCTGGATCATCTGGCGTTAGACTCTCTTTTTTCCTATATTCGTCGAGTGATGTTTTCTCAATATCGCTGAGATTGGCTATTTGTTTTTCTATGAGTTCGTAGTGATCTTCAAGGACATTAAGCTCTAAAGACACATCAAGTAATCTGAAATCGAGATCAATATTTATTTCCATTTAGTTCCTTTTGGTATAACGTCGCTGTTGAGCTGCCGTTTTTGGGAGCGGAAATTGCATTTATGCAATTATCCGTGCCAAAAACCAAGCGGAGCGCAGATGCTCAACAGCGACGATAAGCGGATGAGCGTAGCGAGAGCTCGCGTTAGCGAGCGGTCCGCTTATCGACGAAATCAGCGGGGAGCGTAGCGAGTCCGCTGTATTGATTTGTTCGGTTTATGCTCAATCTGCAGTAAGAATAGTAGCTCTTTCAACAACATCGTCATTTATAATTATAGTTTCAGGTTTTGCACCTTCTTTTTTAGGCATGCAAATGAAATATTTGCCTTTCATGTGTGCAATTAAAACAGCCTGTTTTGGAGGCTGGGTATTGCCCTTCACCTCTATGCTTATTCTATCTACATTCCCATTTAATTCTACCTTACCCTTTGCATGCCTATTTCCCAGATGAATATTGAGAAGCAACGCTAAACTCAAAAGCAGCATAGAAAAAGCTATTTTACCGGATATTCCACTAAGCTTTTTATCTAAATTGAGTTTTTTTTGCTTTAACTTCGGTTTACAAACCATCAATAGTAGAAAGAGCGCCACTGCAATTGTTATTTTTAACCATAAAGGAATTAAAAGAGTAAATAAAAATCCACTCAGCAGTGCAAACACTGCGAGCAAAAAATTATATCCCGAAATTGAAACTCGACCCATCGACTCTTGACCATCATGGTCGATCACTGCATAAATTATCAATGCAAATGAATAGGCAAACCACCATGTTGTAGCTATGAGTTGATGAAACGACAAATCAATAAAACTGGGATCGATGCCGAAATATTTGAAATATTGGGTCCAGTATGTCCATCCTAATATGTACAAAATACTTGATGCCACAGTTAAAAATACTGCCATATCAAATGAGGCATGAGTTTTTTGAGCCAAATTATCTAAAGATGAATTGGATGATTTTGTGCATTCTTGACTTATTTGATCATTCATTTTTTATGATACCGAACGCGGCTTGATTGCGTTGTTAGGCGGAGCGCGCAGCGCGGAGACTAGCAACGTAATCCTTGATTGCCCGCCGCGTTAGGACGGAGCGCGAAGCGGTCCGTCCTAACGAAAAGCTCAGCCGGAGCAGCCCAGCGGGCTGCTATCGGCTGTAGCGACGGGTTATGCGATTTATTTTCCTTTCACAAGAATCCCATTGCTTTCCAAGATACTTATTTTATCTATGATAACTATGATCTAAAAATCATTTCAAACTTTATAGTGTCAGGCGCTTCAATAATTTTTTTAATTCTGTTATGAATAATTAATTGCTTTAACCTAAGATTGATAAGAAATGGATCGGTATTCAAAATGTTTGATAATTCATTTATAGTAAAGGCCTTCTTGGTTTTGTTCAAATGATCCATAATTTCGTTATCTAGATAACCATAGATTTCCTTAATGTAATCTTCATCAATATTTACTTCAGACCTGAGGTGATCTATTTCATTCTGAATATCCTCTATTTTTTCATTAATTATTTCTAGTTTTATAGATTCCTCTCTTGCGGTTTTTAGTCTTTCCTCAATTTTATTAATCAAACACTTATCGCTATTTTTATCTTCTTTGAGTTTGGTTAGCTCAGATTCGTATATCTGTATTCGTTTTGATAGCATTTCTGAAAGATTATCAGGGCTTGAATTTCGTGCCTCTGTTAATTTATTTTTGAGATCACTTATTTGCTCTTTTAATAATTGAATAGTTGCGTCTTTTTGGTTTACCAAAGTGCGATAAATCAAAAATAATGCTCCTATGAAAGAAATAATTGAAGCTATTTCAGTGAAGAAAATTACCTCATTAGACATATCTACTCCTAGCATAACGAAAAGCTGAGTTGGAGCGGCCCAGCGGGCCGCGATCGGCTTGAGCGACGGGTTATGAATTTATTTCTTTAACTTTTTGTATTCTGCGAATAAATCTCTTGCCTCTTGTACTGCTTTTTCTGCCTCGCCATGAGATTTACCATGAGTACCTTCAATCAACGTCATATCATACAGGATACGTGCGCTTTGCATTTTCCATGCAAGCAAGCCTTGCTTACCTTCCGGCCACGTTTTAATGTAGCGATCATATTTTTTCATTGCTATATCAAATTTCTTAAATGCCATTTTAGCTTCTATTTTCTTTGAGTCCGAATCTGAAAATACAGTTTCTATTTCATCCAAAGTATCAAGAACCTTTTCTGTTATTGAAACAAAATCTTTGAATGGGACAGGTTCCGTTGCTTGGACAGGGGCAACTGATAACATTACAAGCATTGCAATAGACACTAATAAGAGTCTTTTCATTCTATACTCCATTCATAACGAAGAAATCACCCGGAGCGCAGCGATCGGGT
>CAZRMG010000377.1:0-3358 GCA_964601095.1 uncultured Melioribacteraceae bacterium
TGATAAAATATTGAGAAAATATCCGGTTGAATTAATTGATATGGAATTACCGGTTAAAAGTACTGAAGCATTTTTAAAGTATAATGACGACGAACTAAACCGGCAGATTTCAAAAGCCCGGAGAATTCTTCCTTGGGAACTCGGCTCGGAAGGTTTTTTCGTTGCCAAGTTTAGAAAAATAAGTGAAACCGATTCATCCGAAAAATATCCGCGAGTTGACAAAAAACATGAATTAATAAAATCCTCAAGCGGAAAAATCAAAAATGTAATTTTATATCTAAGTGATTATTACGACATTAACAAAGAAAAATTTGATGATTACAAATATCTCCTTAAACAGGAAGATATTTATTTTGTTGATAAGGATTGGGAATCCGATAATTTAGAAATGTTCATGCGTATAGGTTCCAAACTCGGCTCGATTGATAAAAGGCAGAATGTACAACTTCACACTTTGGGTGCGCAAACATTGGGTAATTTCGCAAAACAAAATTGTGTTTATCTTGAAAGTATTTCTGAGTTAACAACATATTTTGAAGGAAGAATCGTTAAAAGAAATTTCGGCCAAGCAGGTCAAAAAATTGTGAAGTATGAAAATTATATTTTAGGAACGGGTGTAGCTTCAAGCGAAGGTTTGAAAAGTCAATTCCCGCGTGCGTTTAGAACTCAAGAAATTATTTTCAAATAAAATATAGATTCTTGTATTGATTTTATTTTGTTATATCAAAATAGATATTATATAATAGTTTGAAATAATTTTATCGTAATTTGATTTTTCTAACGAATTAAATCATAAATCATGTTCAGCGTATATCAACTTATTACAATTATTATTGTTGTAATTGCTGTTATATTTTTAGCAATTTTTATTCAACTGAATGCATTCAAGAACAACCAAAGAAGGATTTTATTCGTACTTATCACACTAAGTATTTTCCTGTTAATAATCGATATTCTTATATCTTATAACTTGTATGAAATCTCTTTTTATCTTTTCCCATTGTATTACCCGGTTCTTTTTATCATTTATCCTTTGTTCTATCTTTATTTCAAAACGTTTGCGTTCATAAACTTTCAGATATCCTTAGCAAACTCATATAAACATTTAATTCTTACATGCATTGTCGCATTGTTAATAGGTGTTTATTTTGCAGACCTGCCTTATGAAAGAAAAATCGATTTAGTTTCGGGGAAAATGATGTTTACCGAAACAGCCGGTGTCGGTTATTTAGTGCAATTTACGGTATACATTCTTTACTATTTACAATTAATTGTCTACGGATATTTCTATTTTCGGTTAATAAAAAAGTTACGAATCAAAGACAGCGATAAAAACGAAAAGTTTAATACGCCTATAATTAAATGGATAGTTGTGTATTTTACCGGCACACTTACTTTTGAAATCATAATATTAATTACCGCGGTAAATCACTCATACATATACTCTAAAATATCTGATCAAATAATTACTTTGGTATATTTGTTCTTTGTAGGATTCCTGGGAATAAACCAATCAGTATTTCTTATACGAACAAGATTATACCAGTCAACAAGTAAATCCACTACAATAGAATCAAAAGAGAATTATTCTTTAATAAATAACGCGGATGAAAAACAAGAATTTAAAAGATTAATTGAAATGATTCTAAAAGAAAAGAAACTTTATCTGGATCCTAATTTGAAGCTTGAAATATTTGCAAAAAAAATTCATGTACCTCAGAAAAAATTATCGCAGGTAATCCATGAAGTATATGATAAAAATTTCACAAACTTCATTAACGATTACCGAATTCAAGAAGCGATTAATATTCTCAATTCGGAAGAAAAAATATCAATGTATGTATTAAGCCATAAAGTTGGTTTTAATTCTCGTTCAACTTTTAACCGCGCATTTAAAGATTACACAGGCGAAATCCCCCGCGATTATGTTATAAAACACAAAATCTCAAACGACTAATAATCCTATTTGTATCAAAACCGTTTTTGCTTCAAATCCGGCTTGTATTAGAAAATTTATCATATACTTTAGTAGCCCGATAAACTTACGTTTATTTCTTTTCGCAAACATTTTTAAGTTATAAATGGAGAACGGGCATGAAAGCTTCAATTAATTTAATATGCTTTCTAATTGTGTTTTTTACACTTGCACAATTTTTACAAGCGCAACAAAGAGTTTCTTCAATTAAAGAAGATAAATCACCTTCCAACAGAATTAAGTTTTTTGCAGGATCTCACACTGCCAAGCGGGTGGGGAACGGACGGCGCATCCACTGACGGCAGATATCTTTACGTTCCGGTACAGAACAGAGAATTACAAGTATATGATATGTCGGACCCCTCCTCGCCTCAATTAATATCAAACATACCGGATGCCGGTTCTCCGGGAACACTTTTGGAAGGTTCTTTCTACCATAACAAGATGCTTTATTTTACCGATAGTGGTAAGAAATTATATGTCTATGACTGCAGTGATCCTACGAATTTAGTATTAAAAAATACAACTTCAGTTGAAGGTACAATAAGAGCAATGTCTTTCAACGGAAATTATGCTTACGCATTAATGCCATTCCCGACCGGTTTAACGGGAAAATCCCGGTTTACTATTTTCGATATTTCCAATCCCCAAGCTCCAATTAAAAAATCAAGTGTCGATATTGATGGAACGGGCGGCGGCGGAAAAAACCTTCACCTTTCAGCAAATCGAAACTTGGTTTATATAAAAAGTAACACCAACAACACAAACGGCTTGATAACTATTCTGGATGTAAGTAATCCTCAATCTCCAATAATTTCAAGTACTACCAACCGAACAATGACTTATGATGATCTTATATTGGGTTATGACGACTATTTTATTGCTTCGCAGATAGATAACAAAAAAACAATATTACATGTTTATAGTACAACCAACCCGTTAAATCCACAGTTAATTAAATCTTATGAACTACCGGGATCAAAAGAAATAAAGGGAATGACCGATATAGAAGGAACAATTTTAGTTTATTGCTGGCCTTATAATTCAAAAACAATCTCTACTTTTTATTATAATAAAGAAATAAATGAGTTTAATGCGGGTCCGGAAATAGCAGATACCAAAGGATGGGGCACACATGATTTTGTGATATTAAAGGAACCAATTGAGCGCTTAGGCAAGTTTAACAAATCGATTAATAGTAAGAGTATTCAAGAATACTCATCAAATACTTATTATGCAGTTTATGCAAATGGTTCGCCGCCGGCAAGAGTTATTAAGCTTGAATATCAAGCAGAAAGTTTTACTATAACTACAGGAGTTCAGCCTGATAAAGCGCGAATAGCCGGTTGTTGGGTTGATGGAGGGGGCACTTATATAAAAAAT